>JAJYMF010000141.1 GCA_021787175.1 Pseudomonadota bacterium
TCGGTCATGCCCGCTGTCCCTCACGCCCCATTGTCAATCGGTTGCGCACATTGTGTTGCCGGACCGCGCGCTGTGACGCGACAAGCTGCGCCTACACTGGAGCGGTTTGAAAAACCGCTCCGGCACAGGGACGTGCCGCCGCGACGAGTACGCGAGTGCTTGTTGCGGCAAAGGTGGCGCGGCTTTGCCGCGGCCGTTTGCTTGCAAACCGCGGCAGGATGCCCGGTTTTGCAACCTGACCGCTGTTCAGTCTCGCGCCCCCGGTGCGGCCTGCCAAGGAGATTCCCATGAGCCACCCGCTGAACGATGCCGCGCTCGACCAGCTGTTCCGCAGCGCACGCACGCACAATGCCTGGCTGCCGCACGAGGTCGGCGACGCGCAGCTGCGGCAGATCTACGACCTGGCCAAGATGGCCCCGACCAGCGCCAACTGCTCGCCGGCGCGGATCGTGTTCGTGAAATCGGCCGCGGCGAAGGAGAAGCTGGCGCCGGCGCTGTCGGACGGCAACCGCGCCAAGACCCTGGCCGCGCCGGTGACCGCCATCGTCGGCACCGATTACGCGTTTTACGAGCACCTGCCCAAGCTGTTTCCGCACGCCGATGCGCGCAGCTGGTTTGCCGGCAATCAGGCGCTGATCGACATCACCGCGTTCCGCAACGGCACCCTGCAGGGCGCCTACCTGATCCTGGCCGCGCGTTCGCTGGGCCTCGACTGCGGTCCGATGTCGGGCTTCGACAACGCCAAGGTCGACGCGGCGTTCTTCAGCGGCACCACGGTCAAGTCCAATTTCCTGATCAACATCGGTTACGGCGACGCCAGCCGCGACCTGTTCCCGCGCAGTCCGCGCTTTGCGTTCGACGAAGCCTGCTCGATCGCCTGATTTCCATCTTTCACCGAGGACATCCGTCATGCGCACCTTCCGTTACGCCCTGCTCGCCGCGCTCGCGCTGGCCGCCGCGCCCGCCGTTGCCGCGCCGATGACCTACACGCTCGATCCCAACCACACCCAGGTCAGTTTCTGCTGGAACCACTTCGGCTTCTCCAACCCCTGCGCCAGCTTCAACACCATCCAGGGCACGCTGGTGTACGACGCCGCCGATCCGGCCCGCTCGTCGGTCACCGTGACCCTGCCGCTGTCGGGACTCGACACCCACGTCCCGGCGCTGGACGAGCATTTGAAGCTGCCCGACTTCTTCGACGCCGCCCGATATCCGGACGTCACCTTCAAGAGCACCAAGGTGATTCCGGGCGCCAGGTCCGGCGAGCTGACCGTGGACGGTGAACTGACCGCGCACGGCGTGACCCGGCCGGTGGTACTGGCGGTGCATCTGAACAAGATCGGCGAGCAGCCGATGCTGAAGGCGCCTGCCATCGGCTTCGACGCCACCACCACGATCCGGCGCAGCGCGTTCGGCGTCGGCGCCTATGTGCCGATGGTCAGCGACGCGGTGCATGTGCGCATCACCGTCGAGGCCGACGAGGCCGGCGCGTTCGCCAAGGCGATGGCGGCGATGGCTGCCAAGTAGTAAGCCCCGGCCGGCTCCGTCGCCATCCCCCTCCCCCCGGGCGACGGAGCCGGTTCTTGCCGATCCGGCCCTCCCGATTCGAGGGCCGCACCCGCACGCGCGGTCAGTCGGACTTGCTGCCGTTGGTGTCCTTCAGCGCCGCCAGGCCCTTGAGGTCGATGCCGCCGACTGCCGCCTTGAGCGCGTCGATGCCCGTGGCCGCACCGCGGGCCTTGACCATGAAACGATCACCGACATACACGGCGTACTCGCCGCTGTTGCTTTGCGAATCCCAGCGCTCGTGCACCAGCTGGCCGTCGCTGCGGTAGGTCTTCTCGTAGCCGTGGTCGGTTTCGCGTTCGCCCTGCACCATGCCGGCCAGCGCCAGCATGCCGCGCGCGTTGGCGAGATCGGAAATCTCCACCGAGATCGTGTGCCCGCCGGCATCCGAGTACTGCGCGTCGGCCTGCGAGAACTGCATGCCCGGCATGCCGCCGCGCTCGGCGCTGAGGCTGACGCGCTTCAGCGCGCCGAGGGTGGCGGGCAGGAAGGGCTTGAGCTGATCGGGCGACAGCGCCGTGACGGCCGGCGCGTTGACGTTGCCTGACGGCTGCGCGGCCTGCATTTGCTTGCCGGCGGCCTCCATCTGCCTGCCCGCGGCGGTCAGGCGACCCAGCGCGCTGTCCGGGTTGACCGTGAGTTCGGTGGCGTTGCGGCCGCCGAGCGTGAAACCGGACATTCCGCCCATGCGTCCGAACCCGAGCGTGCTGCCGACGATCATCCCGAGCACGATCGCCAGCACGATGCCGATGACCACGCTGACCGCGGCATAGCCCGCAGCCTTGTCCTGCGGGCACTTCATGGTTGCCGGCAGCCCGAGGTAGAGCAGGTAGATCGCATAGCCGGCTGCGGCCAGGCTGAGCAGCGCGGTGAGCGCCATCAGCTGGGGAATCAGCCCCAGTACGCCGACGATCCACACCGGGGTGTAGGCGTAGGCCACCGCTTTCAGCGCCTGCAGACGATCCTTGCTGCCGCTGAAGCTGGGCGCCAGCGCGTCCACGATCAGCGCCATCACGAACACCATCACCAGCGCCACGGCGTAGCTCACCAGCAGGTGCGTGAGCAGGCCGCCAAGTCCGAGCCGCACGGTGCCCACGAAGGGCACGCTGATGCCGAACACGGCCCTGCCGATGAAGCTCGCCAGCGGCGGGATCGCGGCCAGCCACAGCACCCAGCCGGTGTAGAGGGACGCGGGCGTCGCCGGTTCGGCGGCGATCGCGGGCCAGGTGTCGCGTGGCTTCAGCAGGATGTCGCGTGCGCGCGCCAACAATGCGTTGAAGTTCATGACTATCCCCTCCCGAGTGTGTAGGCCCCCCTGCAGGACGGCATTCTGCGCCCAAACACGACACCGGCATGACCGGCGGCAGTCGCGGCCCCCTTGCTACACTGAAGGCCTCACTGACGGAATGTGTCATGACCCGACCCGATCCTGCCGCTGCCGGGCTGCGGCCCGCCAATGCCGAGCATCGCTACGAGGTGACCCGCGCCGACCTGCCGCTGGCGTGCCCGATGCCGGGGATGACGCTGTGGAGCTCGCATCCGCGCGTCTATCTGCCGATCGAGGACGAGGGCGGTGAATCGGTGTGCCCCTATTGCGGCGCGCACTACGTGCTGCGCGGCTGATATCGGCATCGAACTTGCTTGGTATCGGGTGGTATGTATCGCCCGATCCAGCCCGCGCCCGTGACGCCCGCCCCGCTCCCCACCGGACGGCGGCTGACGGTCGTCCAGATGATCCCCGCGCTCGACAGCGGCGGGGCCGAGCGCAGCACGCTGGAGATCGGCCGCGCCCTGGTGGCCGCGGGGCACTGGTCGGTGGTGATCTCGGCCGGCGGCCGGCTGGTCGAACGGCTGCGCGCCGAGGGCAGCGAGCATGTGCCGCTGGATCTCGGCCGCAAGTCGCTGCGCACGCTGCAACATGTGGCGTCGCTCAAGCGGCTGCTGGCCGAACTCGAGCCGGACATCGTGCACGCGCGTTCGCGCCTGCCGGCGTGGATGGCGCGGCTGGCGCTGCGCGGTCTGCAGCCGCAGCCGCATTTCGTCACCACCGTGCACGGCCTCAACTCGCCCGGCGTCTACAGCGGCGTGATGGTCCGCGGCGAGCGCGTGATCGTCGTCTCGCAGACGGTGCGCGACTTCGTGCTGGCGCATTATCCGCAGCTCGATCCGGCGCGAATCCGGGTGGTTCCGCGCGGCATCGACGGCGGCGAGTTCCCCTACGGCCATCGCGCCGACGAATCCTGGCGCGCGGCGTTTTTCGCCGAGTATCCGGCGCTGGCCGGCGCGCCGCTGCTGACCCTGCCCGGGCGCGGCACGCGGCTGAAGGGCCATGCCGAAGCGATCGAACTGGTCGCTGCGCTGAAGTCGCGCGGCATCGCCACGCGCCTGCTGCTGCTGGGCGCGGTCGAGCCGGGCCGCGACGCCTATCTGGCGGAGCTGCGCGAGCTGGCGGCATCGCGCGGCATCGCCGACGCGGTGGTGATGACGCCGCCGCGCACCGACGTGCGCGACGTCTACGCGATCTCCGATCTGGTGCTGCAGCTGTCGACGCAGCCGGAGGCGTTCGGCCGCACCGTGATCGAGGCGCTGGCGCTGTGCCGGCCGGTGCTGGGCTACGCCCACGGCGGCGTCGGCGAACTGCTGGCCGAGCTGTATCCGGCCGGACGCGTGCCGGCCGGCGATCGCGAGCGGCTGGTCGAGCGCGCCGCCGAGCTGCTGCGGCGGGCGCCGCCGATCGCGCCGCTCACCCGCTACCGGCTGGACGACATGCAGCGGGCGACGCTGGAGCTGTACGCCGAGCTGGCCGCCGCACCGCGCAACTGAGCGGGCTCGCGCGCGACTGAGGATCCCTCGCGTTGCGGACGCGCCGTACAATCGCGCGTCTCCGTTGCGCGCGCCGCCATGACCGATTCCGTTCCGCTGCGTGCCCGGCTGTTCGCCGCGCTGCGCTCGCCGCTGCTGCCGCTGTGGGCGGTGCTGGCACTGCTGCCGTTCGCACGCAGTGCCGAAGCGGGTGTGCTGGCCTGCATTGTCGGCGCCGCGGTCGTGCTGCTGCGCGATCGCGGTGCCCTGCTCGTCACGCCCGCCGCGCGGCTCGCGCTGACGCTGTGGGCCTGCTATGTGCTGGCGGCCGCGCTGTCGCTGGTCGCGGCCGTCGCGCCCGAGCGCAGCGCGCTGACCGTACTGGCCCTGCTGCGTTACGGGCCGCTGGTGCTCTACGCCGCCTGGGCTCTGCGCAGCGAGGGCCGCGTGCGGGCGCTGACGACCGCCGTCGCGGTACTGATCGCTCTGTGGACGGCCGATGCCTGGATGCAGGCGCTGACCGGCTGGAGTCTGCGCGGCGCGCCGGAACCGCATCGACTGACCGGCATTTTCGGCGCCGGCGATCCCAAGCTCGGCCAGGTGCTGGCGGTGCTGACGCCGTTCGTGTTCGCGGCGGCGCGGCGGCGTTTCGGCCGCCGTGGGCTGGCTCTGGCCTTCGTGTTTCTGCTCGGCCCGATCCTGCTGGCCGGATCGCGTGCGGCCTGGGTCACCTACGCCGTGGTGGCGCTGGCTTTCCTTTGGCACGAGGCGGTCTCGCCGCGGCGCTTCCTGTTCTGGTCCGCGGCGCTGGCCGTGGTCGCGGCGCTGGGCATGGGCGTGGCGTGGCAGGCCTCGCAGCGCTTCGATGCGCGCATGGATCGCACCCTGCTGGCGCTGTCGGGTTCGGAGCAGGGCCTCAACGACGCGTTGTCGTACCGGCTCAGCCTGTGGGGCACCACGCTGCGCATGATTGCCGCGCATCCGCTGACCGGCGTGGGCGTGCGCGGCTTCCGTTACGCCTATCCGGCCTATGCACGGCCGGGCGATCCGTTCGTGCGCCCCGGCTCCGATGAGGGTGCGTTCCACGCGCACCAGATCGTGCTCGAGGTGCTCAGCGAGACCGGTGCCGCCGGCCTCGCGCTGTGGCTGGTTGGAGTCGCTGCGGCCCTGCGTGCCTGGAAACGTGCCACGGTCGCGGCGCGCGCGCGCGCCTGGCCGGCGACGGTGGCGCTGGGCGCGGCGGTGTTTCCGCTCAACACCACGCTGGCCTTTTATTCGGCGTGGTGGGGGCTGCTGTTCTTCTGGCTGCTGGCGGTGTGGGTCGGAGCCTTGCTGGCGCCGCCGGGCACGGCGGAGGACGCGCATGGCGCGTGAGCCGCTGTCGCTGGTGGTGACCACCTACAACAGCGCGGCGACCCTGGCGCGCTGCCTCGATTCGGCGGCCTTCGCCGACGAGATCGTGGTGCTCGACTCCGGATCGACCGACGCCACCCTGGCGATCGCCGCGGCGCGCGGCGCCCGCATCGCCGCGCATGCCTTCGACGACTACGGACCGCAGAAGCAGCGCGCGATCGATCTTGCCGGGCACGACTGGGTGCTGCTGCTGGACGCCGACGAGGCGCTGACGCCGGCAGCGCGCGGCGAGATCGAATCCGCGCTGGTCGCGCCGCGCGCCGCCGGCTTTCGCCTGCCCCGGCGCGAGCTGATGTTCTGGACCTTCCAGCACCGGCTGAGCTGGACCAACACGCACCTGCGCCTGTTCGATCGCCGCCGCGTGCGCATGAACGCCGTGCCGGTGCACGCTGCACCTGTCAGCGACGCCCCGCTGCGCACGCTCCGGCGGGCGGTGTTCCTGCACTACGGCGAGCCCGACATCGCCACCAAGGTGGCCAAGATCAACGCCTATTCGAGCGGGCTGGTCGCGCACAAGCTGGCGCGCGGACAGCGCTACACCGGCGTGCGCATGGTGTTGTAC
>JAJYMF010000009.1 GCA_021787175.1 Pseudomonadota bacterium
GTTCAACGTAGGGGCGCAGGATACGCGATGCAAGCGTCGCGCCGGATCCCGCACCGCAATCCATCTGCAACCGCCGGCGCGTACTTCCGAGACACCACGCTACGCGCGCGATGACGCCGCGGCGATCGTCGCGCCTTGTGCGGGATCGGCGAAAAACGCCTGCACGTCGGCCAGCTCGCGCGTGCGCGGCATCGCCGGCACGCTGGCGAGAAAGATGCGGCCGTAGGGCTTGGTGGTCAGGCGCGGATCGCACAGCATCAGCACGCCGCGGTCGCCGAGATCGCGGATCAGACGGCCGGAGCCCTGCTTGAGCGCGATCACCGCGTTGGGCACCTGCCAGGCCATGAACGGATTGGCGCCCTCGCGGCGCAGCGCGTCGAGGCGCGCCTCCAGCACCGGATCGTCGGGTGCGGCGAACGGCAGGCGGTCGATCACGACCACGCTGAGCGCGTCGCCGGCCACGTCCACACCTTCCCAGAAGCTGGCCGCGCCCAGCAGCACGCCGTGGCCGCTGGCGCGAAAGTCCTGCAGCAGCTGGTGGCGCGGCGCGGTGCCCTGCACGAACAGCGGGTACGGCACCCGCGACGGCAGCCACCCCGCGGCCTGCTTCAGCGCGCGGTGCGAGGTGAACAGCAGGAAGGCGCGCCCGCGCGAGGCGGCCAGCACCGGCACGATCGCCTCCAGCATGCGTTCGGTGTAGCGCGCATCGTTGGGATCGGGAAGCTGCGGCGGCAGATAGCACAGCGCCTGGCGGGCGTAGTCGAACGGACTGTCCAGCAGCAGGGTGTCGGGATCGTCGAGGCCGAGCTGGCGCGCGAAATGATCGAAGCGCCCGGCCACGGTCAGCGTCGCCGAGGTGAACACCCACGCCGCGCGGGTGGCCGCGCGCAGCGCGCGCAGCGGCGGCGCGATGTCGAGCGGGGTAGCGTGCAGCACGAAGCCGCGCGCGGATTTCTCGTACCAGCGCACCTCGCGGTCCCGTTCGCCGGCGCGCAGCCGCGCCAGACGTTCGTCGAGCAGGCTGGCGCGCTCGTGCGCCGCGGCCAGTCCGCGCGAGCGCTCGGCCTGCAGGGCCAGCGCGCCGGCCAGTCCGTCCAGCGCTCCGGCGACGGCGTCCAGCGCGGCGCGCACGTCGTCGCGATCCTCGATCTGCGCCAGCGTGCCGCGTTCGGGCAGCGCATCGAGCGCCAGACGCGCGCGCCGCAGCGCATCCTCGAGCGCCTCGACCGGCGCCACCAGCGCCGACAGCGCACCGCTGACGCCGGCGCACTCGGCCAGCGCGTCCTGCGCCAGATCGCCCAGCTGGCGCATGCTGACGTGCTGCGAGAAGAACTCGCCGGCCAGCTCGGGCAGCTGGTGCGCCTCGTCGAGGATGATGGCGTCCGCGCCCGGCAGCAGATCGCCGAAGCCTTCCTGCTTCAGCGCCAGGTCGGCCAGCAGCAGGTGATGATTGACCACCACCACGTCGGCCTCCTGCGCCTCGCGCCGCGCCTTGACCACGAAGCAGTCCTCGAAGTGCGCGCAAGCGCCGCCGAGGCAGTTCTCGGTGGTCGAAGTGACGCGCGGCCACAGCGGCGACTCCTCGGGGATCGCGACCACCTCGCCGCGATCGCCGCGCAGCGTGCGCGCGGCCCATTCGCGCAGCGCCGCCAGCTGGCCGACCTGCTCGCGGCTGCCGAGGCGGCCGTCCTGCACGGTCTGCTCGAGGCGATGCCGGCACAGGTAATTGGCGCGACCCTTCAGCAGCGTCGCGCGCACGCGCGAACCCAGCACCGCGCGCACCCGCGGCAGGTCGCGATGGAACAGCTGATCCTGCAGCGTCTTGGTGCCGGTGGAGACGATCACCCGGCGCCCGGACAGCAGCGCCGGCACCAGATAGGCATAGGTCTTGCCGGTGCCGGTGCCGGCCTCGGCGATCAGCGTGGTGCGCTCGGCCAGCGCCTCCTCCACCGCCGCCGCCATCGCCTGCTGCGCGGCACGCGGCGCGAAGTGGGGCACCTCGCGCGTGAACGGTCCCTCGGGGCCCAGCAGCCCGGCGCTGTCGTCTTGCGTCATCGCCGCAGTATCGCCGAGCGCGGCGGGCACGGCGAGCGCGGGCAGTGCGCTGAAGCAGGATGAACAGGCCATCGGCACCGTGCCTCCCTGCGCCGGTGTCACCAGCCACGCCATCCCTGACGCGGCGTTCGTGGGCGCGAGAGCGCCCCCCTCACCCTTCGCTGCGCTCGGTATCTCGCGACGCCAGACCCTTCGCTGCGCCCGGCGTTTCGCGACCACAGACTCTTCGCTGCGCTCGGCAACTTCGTTGTCATCCTGAGGCCGCAGGCCGAAGGATCTGACGGACGACGGGCATCCCGCTGCATGGCCGGCCGGGGTGACCCGGCAGGCCAGATGCTTCGCTGCGCTCGGCATGACAAGAACCTGGGTGACCCGGCAGGCCAGATGCTTCGCTGCGCTCAGCATGACAAGACAGTTGCTGAGGGCGCAGCCCCGAAGGATCACCTCGATCTGTGCGGCCACGCTGAGCGCAGCGAAGCATCTCGAGCGCCACGCCCGCGGAGACCGCGGTGCCTCGCCCCTCCCCCGACCGGCCTGCTGCCGCTCGCGCCGCGCCGCCTCACATCCGCGGCGGGCCCCTGACCTTGCACGCGGCCAGCGCATCGCGGGCCTGGGCCACGCCGTTGTCCTTGTCGGCGCCGGTGCCAGTCAGCCGGCGCATTTCGAGCACGGTCTGCCAGTTGCGCGCGCACAGCGCACCGACCCTGGGGCCGAGCGCCCACGAGCGCTGCGCGAGCGTTTCGGCCTGCGCCCACCGCGCCAGCGCGACGGCGACTTCGGCGCGGTCCTGCAGCACGTCGGGGGCGTGCGGATCGAGCGTGAGCGCCTGATCCAGCGCCGTCGCCGCGGCGTGCCAGTGGCCGGCGATCTCGTCGGCTCTGGCGTGATCGAGCAGGGCCTGCACACCGGGCGGACGCAGCGGAACGACGTTGACGACGGAGCCGTCGTGCGCACCGGCGGCGCGGATCGCCGCGATCAGCGCCGCGGTCGAGATCGGCTCAGGCGCGGGCGCCGCGGTCTGCGGCGGCGCGCCGGCGCAGCCGGCCAGCGCCGCGCTCAGTGCGGCGGCGGCGAGGACGCGGCGGGCGCGGGGCTGCCGCCGGTGAAGATGGATTTGAGTTCCTGCCACAGGCAATGGTCTTCGTCGGTGGGCGCCGAGCCGGGAATGAAGGGCAGCTGGCGGGCGCCGGGACAGACGGGCTCGGTCAGATGTCCGCTGGTGGGGTCGATCCAGGCCAGTTGCAAGCCCGCCGGCACCGGCGGCAGCGCCCGCGTCGGCAGCTTCTCGAACAGACGCATCCACACCCTGAGCGCGCCGGTCGCACCCCACAGCGGCGTCGGCTTGTTGTCGTCGCGGCCCACCCAGACCACCGCCAGCTGGCGGCCGGTGAAGCCGGCGAACCAGCTGTCGCGCTGGTTTTCACTGGTGCCGGTCTTGCCGGCGGCGTGCAGCCAGGCCAGCGGGCTCTGCGCCAGCGCCGCTGCGGTGCCCTCCACCGCCACCTGCTGCAGGGCGTAAGTGACCAGCCGCGCCGGCAATTGGTATTCGCCGGGACCGGGCTGCACCTCGTAGCGCTTGAGCAGTTTGGCGTGGGCGTCGAGCACGCCGCGCACCGCGATCAGCGGCAGCGCGTGGCCGTCGGCGGCGAAGTACTGGTACATCTGCGCCAGCTGGAACGGCGCCAGATCCTGCGCGCCGAGGATCAGCGAGGGATTGGGGTTGACGTCCGTGAGCCCGAAGGATTCGAGCAGCCGCACCACGCGCGGCAGGCCGACGGCCAGCCCCAGCCGCACGCTGGCGATATTCCACGAATGTGCCAGTGCATCGACCAGCGGCACCATCCCGTGCGACTGGTGATCGTCATTCTGCGGCGTCCACACGGTGCCGTTGCGCTGCGGGATGCTCAGCGGGCTGTCGTCGAGCAGGGTCGCCAGCGTCCACTGCTGCGGCTGCGCCAGCGCCACCAGATACACGAACGGCTTGATCGTCGAGCCGACCTGGCGACGCGCGTCCAGCGCGCGGTTGAAGCCGGGCGCGCCCGGATCGCGGCCGCCAACCAGCGCCAGCACCTGGCCGTTGTGCGCGTCGGTGACCACCACCGCGCCCTGCAGCGGCGCACCGCGCGGGCCGAGGCCGTCGAGCGTCTGCGCCAGCGCCTGCTCGGCGTCGAGCTGGGTGGCGGGATCGAGGGTGGTGTACACCGCCAGCCCGCCGCCGCGCAGCTGGTCGGAGCTGAAGTCCTGCGCCAGCTGCCGGCGCACCAGATCCATGAAGGCAGGGAATCGGTCGCGCGGCAGCCGCGCATCGGGATTGATCGCCAGCGGCGCGGCCTGCGCCCGCTGCATCTCGGAAACGCTGATCAAGCCGGTGGCGTTGAACTCGGTCAGCACCTCGTTGCGGCGCGCCAGCGCGCGCTCGGGATAGCGGCGCGGGTCGTAGTAGCTGGGCCCGCGCACCAGGCCGACCAGCAGCGCGATGTCCTGCGTCTGCAGCGTCTGCAGCGGACGTCCGAAATAGAACTTGCTGGCGGCGGCGAAGCCATGCACCGCCTGGCCACCCTGCTGGCCCAGGAACACCTCGTTGACGTAGGCGTCGAGGATGCGCGCACGGCTGTAGTGCGCGGTGATCAACACCGACAGCAGCGCCTCGTTGAACTTGCGCACGTAGTTCTGGTTGCGGTCGAGGAACAGGTCGCGCACCAGCTGCTGGGTCAGCGTCGAGCCGCCCTGCACCACGTGGCCGGCGCGCAGGTTGGCGAAAAAGGCCCGCGCGATGCCGGTGAAGTCGATGCCGATGTGGTGGCCGAAGTCGCGGTCCTCGACCGCCTGCAGCCCGCTGATCAGCAGCGGCGGCAGCTGGTCGAGCTTGACCACCTCGCGCTCTTCCTGCTCGGCACCGTAGAGCGTGGCGATGCGCGCGGGATCGAGGTGCCAGGCCTTCAGCGGGCGCCGCGCGGTGAGATCGGTCAACGAGCTGACCGCGCCGCCGGACAGCGTCAATCGCACCCGCCGCGGCAGCTCGCCGCCGTCGGGATCGGCGTAGCCGCGCGAGGCGATCACGAAGGCATTCGCGCCGGCCGGGCTCCAGCTGCCGGGTACGCGCGCGTCGCTGACCGGCTGGTAGCCGGCAAAGGCCAGCTCGGTGCGCAGGGTGTCGGCATTCATCGGCTCGCCGGGGGCCAGCGGCAGTGGTCGCGCATAGACGCGCGTCGGCTGGCTGAACACCAGATCGCCGAAGCGCTCCTGCACGCGCCGGTCCAGCAGCATCGTGTACGGAATCAGAAACCCGCAGGCGAGGCCGCAGCCGAGCCAGAACGGCCAGCGCAGTACCGGCCAGGCGGTGCGAAACGCCGCCGCGAAGCGCGCGGGCAGCGAGGGACGGGGGTCGGATGCGGGCATCGCGCTACTGTGCCGCGCGCGCCGGAGCCGCGCCAGAGGCCGCGGCGCAAAATTCATGTGCGGGTCACGGATCGGGCCGCGAATCGGCCGCAGGCAAGTGCCCGGGCGGCAAGGAGCGGAGCGATGCGCCCCCCGCCGCGGGAGGTGGCTATTGCGGCCGGTCTGTTCGACCATGGGGCATGGCCCCCACGGCATCGCGTGGCTGGCATCGCCGCTCCGCAGGATCACCGCTACGCCCTCGCAGGGCTTGCGCAAGGGCTCACCGGCAAGCGACTACGGGACGGACTCCACCAATTTGCAAATCTTTTCCGCCGCCCGGTGCAATCCGATGTCTAGTTCGGCATGAACCTGCCGAAGTGCTGGAGAACTCCGGCCATAGCTTCACGAGCTTCTCAGCCGCGGACGGCGTTGCACAACCATGGAGCGGCCCTCAATTGGCGCTGTACTCCTGAAAGGAACCTGAGGTGAAGTTGTCCCTATTGCCTGATTTTCTCGCCATTGGCGGTCTCGTGGTCATTTTCATGTCGCTGTTGCGGCGAACGCATCAGACGCGGATGCGCTATTGGTTCGTGGGCTGGGCCCTCATCCTGGCGCATATCGTGTTCGAGTTCCTTGCGATCAATATTCAACTCGGCAGCGACCCGATATATGCAGCGTCAACCGCGATGCTGCTGCTGGCCAGTGTTGCTTTTATCTGGGCCGCACAGGGTTCGCAGCTCGCCAGTTCGCGCGATCTCGGCCGAATGACTCTCGCGGAAGCACCGAATGTTGCATTCGTGTTCTGCCTTTACGGAGGCATCGAAGCGACTTCGGTGTACGCGGGACTGATTGCCGCCGGCGCCCTGTGGTCGGCATGGTCGG
>JAJYMF010000074.1:0-554 GCA_021787175.1 Pseudomonadota bacterium
GCCGCGGCTGGCGCTGCTGATCAACGCCTGCACCTTGGCCAGCGTGGGTGCCGGTGGTGCCGCCGCTGCCGCAGCGGGCGCGGCCTGCGCGGTCAGCATGAAGCTGCCCGCAGCGCACACCAGCAAGGGAAGCAGGGCGCGCCGGGCGCGCTCGTACATGGCAGTCATGGCAATCTCGTCAGTCGATGGAACCAGAGATGCGATTCGACGCATCCAATCAGGATTCAGTGTATGTCATGCCGCGCGGCCGGGTCGATGCGGTGGCCGCCTTGCGCTGCGCCGCAGCGCAAAAACGCGACGCGAAGGCGGGCCTTCGCGTCGCGTCGCAGCTGCTTCCGCCAGCAGGCCCGTGAACAGGCGCCAGCCGGGCGATTTACTGGCAGGTACCGTGGGCCACCGGACACGGCGGGTAGTCAGGCTGCGTGGGGAATGCCGGTATCCACGCCGGCACCGGCGGCACCTCGGTGGGCTGCCGCTTGATCTCCTGCAGCAACACGTCGACGGCCTTCTCGATCTGCGTATCGCGGTTGTCGCGCGCCAGCAGTCCCGGATTC
>JAJYMF010000074.1:564-6327 GCA_021787175.1 Pseudomonadota bacterium
ACCACGCCGATGTTCTCCACCACCCATTTCGAGTCGGTACCATACATGGCGATCTCCGACACCACCTGCGCACCGCCATCGAGCAACGGGAAAGTGTTGTCGTAACCGCGCACGCCGCCCCAGGTGCGCGAGCCGATGGTCGGCCCGAGGTGATACTGCTGGAAGCGATAGGCGAAGATGTCGCCATCCGAGGCCGAGCCATGGTTGATCAGCGCCGCCATGTGGCCGATATAGGCGTCCTCGGGACTCTGATAGTGGGCGCCGTGGCGGTTGGTCCAGGCCGCGACCGGTTTCTGATCGAGTTGGTTGAACAGGATCGTGTCGATGAAACCGCCCAGGTTCCAGCGGTCGTCGATGATCAGGCCCGGCTTGTCGATCTGGCTGTAGTACTGGCGCACGAACTCGTGCAGGCCCGTGGCCTCCATGTCATCGAGGTACACGTAGCCGATCTTGCCGCCCGACAGCTTGTCCACCTCGCGGCGATTGTTGTTGATCCAGTGCAGCAGGTGCAGTTTGCCGCTGTTGACCACCGGCTTGACCAGGATGGTCCATGGCTTGCCGGTCGGCGTGCTGGCGATGCGCAGCGCGATAGTCTGGCCCAACGTGCCCTGCAGCAGCGCGTAGGGGTTGGTCGGCGCGGCCAGCGGCTGGCCATCGATGGCCAGCACGTAGTCGCCCTGCTTGACCTTCAGTCCCGGCTGCGCCAGCGGCGCGTAGTAGCCCGGCACGGTGTTGTCGCCGTGGAAGATGCGCTTGAGGTAGTAGCGCCCGGCGGCCGCGTTCAGCGCGAACTCGACGCCCAGCCCGGCGGTCGGCTGCGGCGGGCTGCGCCAGCCCATGTCGCCGCCGAAGATGTACATGTGGCTCTCGCCCAGCGAGCCGATCATGTTGGCCATGATGTAGTTGAGATCCTCACGGTCCTGCACCAGCGGCAGCAGCGCGCGGTAGTGGTCGCCGATGGTGGTCCACTTGTCCTTGATCAGCTCGGGATTGACGAAATAGTCGCGCACGTTGCGCCAGGCCTGGTTGTAGATTTCGGCCCATTCCGCGCGCGGCACCACCCGCATCTGCATGTGCGAGGTGTCCAGCGGCTTGGCCTTGGCCGCCGCCGAGAATGTCGCCGGACGCAGCACCCACTTGCCGTGCAGGTTGTACAGCAGGGTCGAGCCGTCGGCCGACAGCGCGAAACCGCTGCCGATGCCCTGCGCCAGGGTCAGCGCCTTGCGTTTGACGAGGTTGTAGGCGCGCAGCTCGGGCACCTGGCCCGGAATGGCGCCGCCCAGCACCGGCACCGGCATCGTCGCGTAGTAGACGACACCCTTGGCCACGACGACCTCGCCGATGTTGGCGGCCGGCACCGGCACCTGCACGGCGCGCTGCATCAAGCCGGCGAAGTCGATCCTGACCTCGGGTTTCTTCGGTTTGCCCTTGCCGTGTGCAGGTGCCTTGGACTTGGCCGCCGTGGGAACCTGCGTGCGCGGCGCGAACGGCGACGGCGTGTCGTCCTGCAGCGTGGTCACATACAGGCCGTCGGGCACCACGCCAGAAGCGTCGAAGTTGTAGCTGGACAGCACCGGGTTCACCAGCCGCGCGGAGACGAAGTATAGATACTTGCCGTCCTGCGAGAACGCCGGATTGGAGTCGTTGAACTCGCCGCGGCTGACCTGGTGCAGCGCGCCGTCGGCGATGCCGTAGATGAAGATCGCGCGCAGGTGGTTGGGCAGATGCTTGGAGAACGCCAGCCAGCGACTATCCGGCGAGAACGCGACATCCTGGAACGCGCCGATGATCTTCTGGCGATCGCTGGCCACTTCCTTGTGCACGCCCGTGTTCACGTCCACCAGCCACAGGCGCTGGCGTGAATCGGTGTAGGCCAGCCAGTCGCCGTCCGGACTCCACACCAGCGGTCCGGCATAAGTGAGAGCGCCCTCCCGGGTGAGCGCGCGCGGCGCGCCCTTGCCATCGGCGGCACGCAGCATCACCTGGCTGTCGATGCCGTCGTCGCGCACGTAGGCGATCCACTTGCCGTTGGGCGACCAGGACGGATCGTTGTCGTTGCTGGCCACGCGCCGGCTGATCTCGGTGGTATGGCCGTACTCGGCGGGCACCGTGAATAACGCGCCGCGCGCGCTGAACACCGCCAGTTTGCCATCCGGTGCGACATCAGCGCCGCGGATCATCTTGGCCGCGGCGAACTCGTACGGCAGCGTGCGCGTGCCGCCCAGCGGCACCGTCACCGGCACCTGCGCCAGCTTGCCGCTGGCAAAACGGTAGACGTACAGCTTGCCGCCATCGGACAGGGCGATGCCGGTATTGCCGATACTGGGCCAGTCGATGTCATAGGTAGGAAAATCGGTGACCTGCTGCGTGGCCCCGGTCTTGAGATTTTTCTGCCACAGGTTCAGCACGCCGTTGGCGCCGCGGTCGGAAGCGAAGTACAGCGTGTCGCCGTACCACATCGGCCAGGCATCCTCGCCCTTCCAATGCGTCAGCTGCGTGCTGGCGCCGCTGCTCAGGTCGTAGGTGTAGATGTTGTCCGCCTGCCCGCCGTAGTAGTGCTTGCGGTGGAACGCGCGCAGCACGCGCGCCAGCTTGTTGTAGGCCACCGCGGTGCCGTCGGCGTTGAACGAGAGCGGACCCGTCCAGGGCATGGGCAGCGCGGTCGGCAGGCCCCCGCCAATCGGCACCTCGAAGGCGCGCTCGATCTGCGGGTTGAAGCTCTCGCGCCGCGACAGGAACACCACGTCCTTGCTGTCGGGCGTCCAGCCCACCACCACGTTGTCCGGCACGGTCATGATCTTGCCTTTGAACGGCGCGTTGATCGAGCGCCAGGTCAATTGCCTGACCGGCCCGCCGTTGATCGAGGTCACGTACACGTCGGTGTTGCCGCGATACCAGCCGGTGAAGGCCACCCACTTGCCGTCTGGCGAAACCAGCGGATGCGAGTCGTAGCCGGAATCAGAGGTCAGGCGCGTCGCTTCGCCGCCCTGCACACCGACTTTCCACACCGCGCCGCCGGCCTCGAACACGACGGTGTTGCCGTGGATGCTGGGGTAGCGGAGCAACGCCTGCACCGGGCCGGGGGCCGTCTGCGCGAGGGCTTGTGCCGCAACGAGGGGGAGCGCCAGCGCTGCAATCAGCGCGCCGACCAGAGACTTGGGCTTCATTGATCCATCCTTAGGACAAGGGAGCGGGGCCGTTGTCGCCGCTGCCACGCAGCAGAGCGACACGCGCCGGCTGGCGCGGGCCTGTGTGCGTGCAGCGGAGACCGCCCAGCACAGACTGACGGCGGCATGAACGAGTTCCCGCGGCAAGCTGTCAAGTGATCTGCGCCGCGCTTACGAATGCGCAATGTTGCGCTGCCGCGACCCGCATGCGGCGGCACCGACAATCCGGGTCGCGCAGCCGCGCCGCCGCGGTCGCGGCTTCAGGCCGCGGTGCCGCCGACGGTCATGGCATCGATGCGCAGGGTGGGCTGGCCGACACCGACGGGTACGCTCTGGCCGTCCTTGCCGCACACGCCCACGCCTTCGTCGAGGGCCAGGTCGTTGCCGATCATGCCGATGCGGGTCATCGCCTCGGGGCCGTTGCCGATCAGGGTGGCGCCCTTGACCGGCGCGGTGATGCGGCCATCCTCGATCAGGTAGGCCTCGCTGGCGGAAAACACGAACTTGCCGCTGGTGATGTCAGGTAGGCCTCGCTGGCGGAAAACACGAACTTGCCGCTGGTGATGTCCACCTGGCCGCCGCCGAAGTTGGCCGCATACAGGCCCTTCTTCACCGAGCGGATGATCTCCTCGCGGCTGTGCGTGCCGGCGCGCATGTAGGTGTTGGTCATGCGCGGCATCGGCAGGTGTGCGAAGGATTCGCGGCGGCCGTTGCCGGTGGGCGCCATGCCCATCAGCTTGGCGTTGAGCCGGTCCTGCATGTAGCCGACCAGCACGCCATCCTCGATCAGCGTGGTGCAGTGCGTGGGCGTGCCTTCGTCGTCGACGCTCAGCGAGCCGCGTCGCCCCGGCAGCGTGCCGTCATCGACCACGGTGACGCCCCTGGCCGCCACGCGCTGGCCCAGGCGGCCGCTGAAGGCCGAGGTGCCCTTGCGATTGAAATCGCCCTCCAGGCCATGGCCCACCGCTTCGTGCAGCATCACCCCCGGCCAGCCCGGACCCAGCACCACGGTCATGCTGCCGGCGGGCGCCGGCACCGCCTCCAGGTTGACCAGCGCGCTGCGCACGGCCTCGTCGGCCAGGCGTCGCGGGCGTTCGCCGGCCAGTAGTTCCGCGAGCGAATAACGGCCGCCGCCGCCGGCGTAGCCCTGCTCGCGGCGGCCGTCGGCTTCGGCGATCACCTGCACGTTGAGGCGCACCAGCGGGCGCACGTCGGCGGCCAGAGTGCCATCGCTGGCGGCCACCAGCACCGTATCCAATCCGGCCGCCACGCTCACGATCACCTGCTTGATGCGCGGATCGCGCGCACGGCAATAGGCGTCCAGTTCGCGCAGCACGACCAGCTTGCGCTCGGTGTCGATGCTCTCGATCGGATCGATGGCCGGGTACAGCCGGCGTGGCTCGCGCAGCGCCAGCGGCATGCCCGCGCCTCCGCCGCTGCGCGCGATGGCCCGCGCCGCCTCGGCGGCGGTCAGCAGTTGCGGCAGCACGATGTCGTCGGAGTAGGCGAAACCGGTCTTCTCGCCGCTGATGGCGCGCACACCGACACCCTGCTCGATGCTGTGCTGGCCATCCTTGACGATGCCGTCCTCCAGCATCCAGCTCTCCTCGCGGGAATGCTGGAAGTACAGGTCGGCGGCATCCACCTGCGGCCCCATCAACAGCGCGAACACGCGCTCCAGCGCGGCCGGGTCGAGCGCGCCGGGCGCCAGCAGGCGCTGTTCGGCCAAAGCGAAGATCGGGTCCATGGGGATGCGCGCGCGGCGCCGGTGACGGGGGGAACCAGCAACGTAGGGACGGTTGCCGTCGCGCGCAAGCCCCGCGTGTGGCGACCCGCGGGCGCTCAGCGCTGCGTCGATCCGGCGCGCGCGGGCTGCGCCTGGGCCGGATTGATTTTGACGATCACCGGCTTGTCCCAGCTGCCGGTGACCTTGTAGGTCGTGCCGCTGGCCTGTGACAAGCCCGAGCCCAGCAGGCCCTGCAGGGCCAGACCCGCCACCGCGCCGACCGGACCGCCGGTGACTGCACCGATCACCGGCAGCGTGCTGCCGACCTTGGGATACACGCTGACGGTCTGATCGTAATCGTGGGCGCGCAATCCGGTGCGGCCGTTCACCTTGATATCGGCGGCGGGTCCGCGGATTTCCAGGTCGTGGGTCACCGCATTGCCGTTGTCCATCGTGAACTGCCCCTTGATCGAGTCGAACGCGAAACCCTTGCGGAACACGTCGCCGAAGTCGAAGGCCAGCCGGCGCGGCAGTTCGGTGATGGAGAACAGCCCCAGCAGCCGCCCGGCTCCGGGCTTGACCTCGAGGATGCGGCCCTCGGTGACATCGATCTGCAGCGTACCGTCCAGCGCGTCCAGCGCGAACGCCGAGGGCGCGCCCGGCCAACTGGCGTCCAGATGCGCCACGGTGTGTCCGCCGCCGACCAGGTTCTGGTAGCCCAGCGCCTCCAGCATGCGGCCCAGATCCGCGGCGGTGAACTCGATCACCATCTGCGTGCTGTTGTGTTGCGCGTCTCCCGTCCAGGTGCCGTGCGCGACCATGGCCACGTTGGGCGACTTGGAGACCAGCTGCTCGATACGCATGCCGCCG
>JAJYMF010000100.1 GCA_021787175.1 Pseudomonadota bacterium
GGGCTGATGCCCGCCGCGCCGTTCAGCACGCGCGACAGCGCGACGCGGGTCACGCCCAGGCGTGCGGCGGCATCGGTCACGGTGACGCCCTCCAGCCATTCGCGCAGCACCGGTTCGGATGCTTTCCGCTTGGGCACGACGCGACCTTCCTCGCGCCTTCAAAGGATGTCGCGGCCACCGGTGAAGGTGGCCTGGGTTCGGGGATCAGCCTGGCCGCGACGAAAGGGGATCACTTGCCGCGCGTCCAGTTTTCGCAGCGCAGCCCCGGCACGCGCCGGAACTCGCGCAGGTTGTCCGTCACCAGCACCAGGCCGCGCGCGACGGCCTGCGCGGCAATCAGCAGGTCCAGCGGGCCGATGCTGGCGCCCTTGCGTTCGAGTGCGGCGCGGATGCGTACGTAAATGGCGGCGTCGCTGGCTTCAAATGGCAGCGGGGCCATGGCCGCCGTCAGGTCCGCAATGTCGGCTTTGCGGCGTGCCGTGTCGTTGCCTTTCTCGGCCCCGGTTGCGAGTTCGGCCAGCACGATGCTGGACAGGTGCAGACGGTTCGGCGCGAGTGACGCCAGACGATTCAGCAGCGCATGCGGCTCGCCCTTCAGCGCGGCGATGATCGTGCAGGTGTCCGGCAGGTAGGCATCCGCCACGGCATCAATCCAGCACGGGCACGGGTCGCGCGGCGCCTTGCTCAGGGCGCGTCCAGTCGCTCCAGTCCGTACCGCGCTCGCGGATCATCGCGAACACGTCGGCAGCAGTGCGCGGCTTCGGGCGCAGGATCAGCGCACCATCGGCGGTGCGGGAAATATCGACCTCCTCGGCGTCAAGCCGGAAGCGCGCGGGAATGCGCACGGCCTGCGAATTGGCGAGCGTGAACAGCTTGGCGGTGGCGTTCATGGGCAGTATCCCGGCGTCCACTATGGGCGTCTGCGGCTCAGTATAGACCGCTGCGGATATGGTGCAAGGATACGGTTCATCCGCCGCGCCGGATCGGTACCACGTCGCCGCCCTTGCGCAAGCCCTCGCAGTAGTCCGCCCATGCCTGCATCATCTAACACCACCCCACGGTGGCCTGAATGTCCGACATGCAGATTGCGATGCGGCTGGCGCTAGCCGGTTTGCCAGCGTCCGCTTGCTCCGTTTATGGCGGAAGGATTTATCGGTAGCGGCAGCACGCAATCGGGGTTGATGACCCGCTTCTCAGCCGACCGGGAAGACTCACGCGTCCGCGCGTACTGTTCAGGAAATCGCCAGCAGACTTACTCGCATGCCAGCGCGCGCGTAGGCGGTAGGTCGGCACCCTCGATGTCTCTCGACCCGTAGCGCAAAAGACGCGGCAAGGGATCAGATGCCGTGTTGGTCGGCGTTCAGGCCGCTTCGGTTGCCGTGATCGGCCGCACCTTGGCGCGGAATCGGCGCTGCGCCTGCCACATGTCGAAGTTGCCTTGCATCGCGTACCACGTGCCCGGCGTGGTGTTCAGTGCCTTGGCGAGCCGCAGGTCCATGTCGGGGCTGATGCCCGCCGCGCCGTTCAGCACGCGCGACAGCGCGACGCGGGTCACGCCCAGGCGTGCGGCGGCATCGGTCACGGTGACGCCCTCCAGCCATTCGCGCAGCACTTCGCCGGGGTGCGGGGGGTTGTGCATTGCCGTCATGGTGTTGCCCTCAGTGATAGCCCCGATAGTCCACCAGCACGGCGTCGCCATTCTGGAACGCGAACGTCAGTCGCCAGCGGCTATCGATCCAGACTGCCCAGTGATCGGCCAGCCTTCCCTTCAGCGGATGCAGACGCCAGCCGGGCGCGGCCATATCGTTCGGTCCGCGGGCCACGTCGAGACGTGCAAGTTGCAGCCGCAGGCGCTTGCCATGCTTGGCCTGGATGCCACTGGTGGCGCCCGTCCGGTAGAACGTCTCGACGCCCTTGTGCCGGAAGGAGCGGATCATGGGCCAATCGTATAGCGTGACGTTACAGGATGCAAGAAGGCGGCAGCGGGCAGCACTGGATTGCGGGACGATTGTTCCCGATCGCCTCGAGGGCGCATCGGCGGGTATGTTGTCTATCCGGAAACGAAAAACGCCAAGCATCTGAAATGCTTGGCGCTCTGATCTGGTGCCCAGGAGAGGACTCGAACCTCCACGGTTTTACCCGCTAGTACCTGAAACTAGTGCGTCTACCAATTCCGCCACCTGGGCCGGTGGCCCGCGGGCAGGCCGCGGGAGCCGCGTAATCTATGCGGGCGCCTGCGCCGTGTCAACGCCGCGGTTGCAATTCGGCGCCCTGTCGGCGAGGCTGCCGGCCATCATCGAGAGAGTCCACGTGTCCCCACGATCCCCGCGCGGTCCCCGTTCCGGTCGCCGTCGCCCCGCGACCACCCCCCCCTCCGCCGCGATCCCATCGGCCGATCCGCACGCCGCGCGCGAGGCCCAGCGTTACGCCAACCCGATCCCCAGCCGCGAGGCGATCCTGGCCCTGCTCGCCGAGCGCGGCGCGCCGCTGGCCGCCGATGCGGTCGCGGCTGCGCTGCAGTTGACCGCGGACGTGCCGCGCGAGGCGCTGGACAAGCGCCTCGCGGCGATGCTGCGCGACGGCCAGCTGCTGCAGGACCGCCGCGGTCGCTACGCGCCGGCGCAGAAGCTCGATCTGATCGCGGGTTCGGTGCTGGCCAATGCCGAGGGTTTCGGCTTCCTGCGCCCGGATGCGGGCGGCGAGGATCTGTATCTGTCGCCCGCGGAGATGCGCCGCGTGCTGCACGGCGACCGCGTGCTGGCGAGCGTGGTCGGCGTGGACCGCCGCGGCCGCCGGCAGGGTGCGATCGTCGAGGTGCTGGAACGCCGGCCGGCACGGCTGGTGGGCCGCGCCCTGGTCGAGAACGGCGTCACCCTCGTCGTGCCGGACGACCGCCGCATCCATCAGCATCTGCTGATCCCGCCGGGCGGCGAGCACGCGCTGCGTTCCGGGCAGATCGTGGTCGCCGAGATCACCGATCCGCCCAGCGCCGGCCGCGGCCCGCTCGGCCGCGTGCTGGCGGTGCTGGGCGAGCGCCTGACGCCGTCGCTGATCGTGCGCATGGCGATCGCCGATCGCGACCTCAAGGAAGAGTGGCCCGATGCCGCGCTGCGCGAGGCGGCGCTGGTGGCGCCGACGGTGCGCGCCGCCGAGCACGCCGATCGCCTCGACCTGCGCGCGCTGCCGCTGGTGACCATCGATGGCGCCGACGCCCGCGATTTCGACGACGCGGTGTACGCCGAACCGCTGGCCGACGGCGGCTTTCGCCTGGTGGTGGCGATCGCCGACGTCTCGCACTATGTGCCGGCCGGCAGCGCGCTCGACGTCGAGGCCTACCGTCGCGGCACCTCGGTGTATTTCCCGGGCTATGTCATCCCGATGTTGCCTGAGACGCTGTCCAACGGCATCTGCTCGCTGAATCCCGACGTCGAGCGGCTGTGCATGGTCTGCGACATGCGCGTGGACGCCGCGGGCGAGGTCACGCGCGCGCGTTTCCACGCCGGGCTGATGCGTTCGCACGCGCGGCTGACCTACGACCGCGTCTGGCAGGCGATCGGCGAGCACGACGCCGACGCCCGCGCCGAACTGGCCGACGTGCTGCCGCAGCTCGAGAACCTGCATCGCCTGTATCAGGCGCTGGCGCGCCAGCGCAGCCGCCGCGGGGCGATCGATTTCGACGGCCACGAGGTCAGCTTCCGGCTCGACGCCGACGGCGTGGTGCAGGCGCTGGGCGGACGGCCGCGCAACGACGCGCATCGGCTGATCGAGGAGTGCATGATCGCTGCCAACGTGCAGGCGGCGAAGTTTCTCGCCCGCAAGCGCATCCCGGCACTGTACCGCGTGCACGCGCCGCCGCCGGCCGAGAAGTACGAGGACCTGCTGGGCTTCCTCAAGGAGTTCAAGCTCAAGCTGCCGCCCGCCGGCGAGGTGACACCGGCCGATTTCTCCGCGCTGCTGACGCGCGTGCGCAAGCGACCGGATGCGGCGCTGCTGGAGTCGGTGCTGCTGCGCGCGCAGAGCCTGGCCGTCTATCACGCCGCCAACGAGGGTCATTTCGGACTGGCGCTCGACGCCTACGCCCACTTCACCTCGCCGATCCGCCGCTATCCGGACCTGCTGGTGCACCGCGCGATCCGGCATGCGCTCGCCGACGGCACGCCCGGCGATTATCGGTACACGCCCGAGCGCATGGCCGAGATGGCGGTGCACTGTTCGCAGACCGAGCGCCGCGCCGAGGAGGCCGAGCGCGACGTCGACGAGCGCTACAAGTGCGCGTGGATGGAGCGCCACGTGGGCTCCGAGTTCGACGGCGTGGTCACCGGCGTCACCTCGTTCGGATTGTTCGTCGAACTGACTGAGTCGCGCGTCAGCGGGCTGATCCACGTCACCCAGCTGCCGGCCGACTATTACCACTTCGATCCCGTGCGCCGGCTGCTGGCAGGCGAGCGCACGCGCCACAGTTTCCGTCTGGGTGACGCGGTGCGCGTGCAGGTGCTGCGCGCCAGCCTGGAGGAGCGCAAGATCGACTTTCGCCTGGTGCCGCCGCGGAAGCCCGCATGAGCGAATGCTGGATCGTCGGCATCCATCCGGTCGAGGCCGTGCTGAGCCACGATCCCGCGCGGTTGCTCGAAGTGCTGGTCGAGCAGGGCGCGCGCAACCCGCGCGTGGCCGAGCTGGCGGCGCGCGCGCGCGCGCAGGGCATTGCCGTGCATGCACGGGCGCGCGAAGCGCTGGAGCGTGCGGCCGGCGAGGCGCGTCATCAGGGCGTGGCGGCGCGCTGTCGCGAGGCCGCGCCGCTGGGCGAGGCGGCGATTCCGGCCCTGGCCGAGCGCGCCGGGTCCGCGGCGCTGTTCCTGGCGCTGGACGGCGTCACCGATCCGCACAACCTCGGCGCCTGCCTGCGCAGTGCCGCCGCCGCCGCGGCGACCGCGGTGATCGTGCCGAAGGACCGCGCCAGCGGCATCACGCCGGTGGTACGCCGCGCCGCGGCCGGCGCCGCCGACCGCGTGCCGCTGGTTGCGGTCAGCAATCTCGCGCGCGGCCTGCGCGCGCTGCGCGACGCCGGCGTGTGGCTGGTCGGGCTGGCCGGCGACGGCGAGCACTCGCTGTATGCGCTCGACCTCAAGGGGCCGCTGGGTCTGGTGCTGGGCGGCGAGGGGGAAGGACTGCGCCGGCTCAGCCGCGAGAGCTGCGATTACCTGGCGCGCATCCCGATGCCGGGCGCGATGGAATCGCTGAACGTCTCGGTGGCGACCGGCGTGGCCCTGTTCGAGGCGGTACGCCAACGCGGTGGTGTGGCATGAGCCTGCACTGGTACGACATCGCCGGCTTCGTCGGCGTGATCCTGATGGTGCTGGCGTTCTTTCTGCAGCAGAGCGGCCGCGTGCGCGGCGACGGCCTGCCGAACCAGCTGCTGAATGCGCTGGGCGCGCTCGGTGTGTTGCTGTCGCTGCTGTTCGGCGCCTTCAACCTGTCGGCGTTCCTGCTGGAATCGGTGTGGCTGACGATCAGCGTCTACGGCATGGTGCGCGGAGCGCGGCGGCGCTCCCGCCGCGCTGCGTCGCCGCGATCAGAGTCCTGACAGCCAGGCGTCGTCCGAGCCTTCGTTGACGCCTTCGAACAGGAACGTCGACAGGTAGCGTTCGCCGGTGTCTGGCAGCATCGCCAGGATCACCGCACCGGGCTCGGCGCCGCGCGCGACCTCGAGCGCGGCGGCAAACGTGCCGCCGCAGGAGATGCCGCCGAGGATGCCCTCCCGTTCCGCCAGCTGGCGCGCGGTGTCGCGGGCCAGCGTCTCGCCGACCGGGATGATGCGGTGCGACACCTCGCGATTGAGCACCGCCGGCACGAAATCGGGCGTCCAGCCCTGGATCTTGTGCGGATGCCAGTCCTCGCCCTTGAGCAGCGCGGCGGTCTCCGGTTCGGTGGCGATGATCCGCACTTCGGGACGGGTCAGCCGCAGCACCTCGCCGACGCCGGTCAGCGTGCCGCCGGTGCCCCAGCCGGAGACGAAGTAATCGAGCCGGCGCCCGGCGAAGTCCTGCGCGATCTCGGCGGCGGTGGTGTTGCGATGCCACGCCGGGTTGGCCGGATTCTCGAACTGGCGCGCGAGAAAGGCGCCGTGCTCGGCGGCGAACGCCTCGGCGCGCTTGACCATGCCGGTGCCGCGTTCCGCGGCCGGAGTCAGGATCACCTTGGCGCCATAGGCGCGCATCAGCTTGCGCCGCTCGACCGAGAACGTCTCGGTCATGAAGGCGACGAACGGATAGCCGCGCGCCGC
>JAJYMF010000430.1 GCA_021787175.1 Pseudomonadota bacterium
AAGCTGCAGCACGAGGACGCGGTCGATTTCGGCCATCGCATGCTCGACCGCGCGCTGTCGGCGCTGTCGACCAGCCTCGACACGGTGCCGCCGGCGGTGTTGGAGCGCTTTCTCGAGGACAACCGCTACAAGCGGCTGGAGGAACTGCTGGCCGAGATCGCGCTGGGCAACCGCATGCCAGACCAGGTCGCGCTGCAGCTGCTCGCCGCCGCCGGACCCGCGGCCGCCCGCGCTGCGCCGCATGCGCGCGAGAAGATCACCATCACCGGTGCGGAACGCGGCGTGCTCAGCTTCGGCAACTGCTGCCATCCGCTGCCCGGCGACGCGATTTTCGGCTACCTGTCCACCGGCAAGGGCATCGTCGTGCATCGGCTCGAGTGCCCGAATGCCGCCGAACTGCGCAAGACACCCGAGCGCTGCATCGAGATCGACTGGGACCGTCGCGTACAGGGCGACTACAAGGTGCAGCTGCGCATCGAGGTGCTCAATCGGCCCGGCGTGCTGGCCACGGTCGCCGCGGCGATCGCGGAGGCGGGTTCCAACATCGAGAACGTCGAGTACAGCGAGCGCGACAGCACCGCCGCGACCCTGCTGTTCACCATCGAGGTGAAGAACCGCAAGAACCTCGCCGACGTCATGCGCCGCGTGCGCCGCGCGCCGGTGGTGCACGGCGCCTATCGCCATCCGGTCTGACGTTTCCCGCGACGCGCGCCTTGCGTATGCTGACGCTCCGTCACCGGAGGCTCCGTCATGGACCGCAGCACCATCGCGACCGATCGCGCTCCCGCCGCGATCGGCCCCTATGCGCAGGCCGTGCGCGCCGGCCGGACGGTGTATCTCTCGGGGCAGATTCCCCTCGATCCGGTCAGCGGCGCCCTGGTGGCGGGCGACATCGGCGCGCAGACGCGGCGCTGTTTCGACAATCTCGCGGCCGTGGCCGAGGCGGCGGGAGGTTCGCTGGCCGACGCCGTGCGCATCGGCATCTATCTCGTCGATCTCGGCCACTTCGCGGCGGTCAACGCGGTGATGGCGGAGTACTTCGCGGCGCCGTATCCGGCGCGGGCGACGGTCGGCGTCGCGGCGCTGCCGCGCGGCGCGGCGGTCGAGATCGAGGCCGTCCTGGTGCTGGGCTGAGGCATGTTCAGCGCATGAGCGCCGCATCGCGCGCCGCGCCTGCCGCCGCTGCTGCGGCGGCAGCAGCCGAGCAGCCGCTCGCCGCGCTGCGCGGCGTCGGGACGGCGCTGGCGGCCGCGCTGGCGCAGCGCGGACTGGAGCGCGTGCAGGACCTCTGGTTCCACCTGCCGCTGCGCTACGAGGACCGTACCCGCATCACCGCGATCGCCGAACTGCTGCCGGGGCAGCGCGCGCAGGTCGAGGGCACGGTATCGGCGGTCGAGCGCGGCTTCCGCTTTCGTCCGCAGTTGCGGGTGGCGCTGGACGACGACTCGGGCGCCACCCTGCTGCTGCGTTTCATCCATTTCAGCCGCAGCCAGGCCGAGCAGTTCGCGCCCGGCCAGCGGCTGCGCTGTTATGGCGAAGTGCGCCATGGCGCGCACGGCCCGGAGATCGTGCATCCGCAGTATCGCCGCATCGATGCCGGCGCCGCGCCGGCGCTGGATGAGCGCCTGACGCCGGTGTATCCGGCCGCCGAGGCGATCGGTCCGCGCCGCCTTGCCGGCGCGGTGGCGCGTGCGCTCGACCGGCTGCCGGACGATGCCGAGCTGGAGCTGATCCCGGCCGCGCTGCGCGCTCCGCTGCGACTGATTCCGCTGCGCGCGGCGCTGCTCGAGGTGCACCGTCCGCCCGCCGATGCCGACCTCGACGCGCTGCGGGCCGGAACGCATCCGGCGCAGCGCCGGCTGGCGTTCGAGGAACTGCTGGCGCACCACATCGGTCTGCGCCGCCTGCGCCAGCGCGTGCGCGCCCAGCCGGCCCCCGTGCTGACCGGCGATGGCGCGCTGTGCGCCGCGTTCGAGCGCGGCCTGTCGTTCGCGCTGACCGCCGCGCAGCGTCGCGTCAATGCCGAGATCGCGCGCGATCTGGCCGCGCCGATGCCGATGCTGCGGCTGGTGCAGGGCGACGTCGGCAGTGGCAAGACGGTCGTCGCGGCGCAGGCCGCCCTGGTCGCGGTCGCGGCCGGCCATCAGGTGGCGCTGATGGCGCCGACCGAACTGCTGGCCGAGCAGCACCTGCTCAACTTCCGCGCCTGGCTCGAGCCGCTGGGCGTCGAGGTCGTCTGGCTGGCCGGCAAGGTGCAGGGTCGCGCACGCCAGACGGCGCTGGCGCGGGTCGCGGCCGGCGCCGCGGTCGTCGTCGGTACCCACGCGCTGATGCAGGAGGGCGTGCGTTTCGCGCGGCTGGGACTGGCGATCATCGACGAGCAGCATCGTTTCGGCGTGCACCAGCGCCTCGCGCTGAGCGAGAAGGGGCGCAGCGATGGCCGCGTGCCGCATCAGCTGGTGCTGACTGCGACGCCGATCCCGCGCACGCTGGCGATGACCGCCTGCGCCGATCTCGACGTCTCGGTGATCGACGAATTGCCGCCCGGACGCAGCCCGGTGCGCACGGTGGCGATCGCCGACCGCCGCCGCGCCGAGGTGATCGGGCGCATCCGCGAGGCCTGCGCGGCCGGACGCCAGGCGTACTGGGTCTGCACGCTGATCGAGGAGAACGAACAGCTGGCCGCGCAGGCCGCCGAGGTGGCTTTCGCGGAGCTTTCCGCCGCGCTGCCCGGCCTTGCCGTCGCCCTGGTGCACGGGCGCATGAAGACGGCCGAGAAACAGGCGGTGATGCAGGCCTTCAAGGCCGGGACCATCGCGCTGCTGGTGGCGACGACGGTGATCGAGGTCGGCGTCGACGTGCCCGACGCCAGCCTGATGGTGGTCGAGAACGCCGAGCGCCTGGGCCTGGCGCAGCTGCACCAGCTGCGCGGCCGCGTCGGTCGCGGCAGCGCCGCGTCCAGCTGCGTGCTGCTTTATCGCACGCCGCTGTCGGCGCTGGCGCGCGAGCGGCTGGCCGTGCTGCGCGCGACCAATGACGGCTTCCGCATCGCCGAGAAGGATCTGCAACTGCGCGGTCCGGGCGAGGTGCTGGGGACGCGCCAGACCGGAGACATGGCTTTTCGCGTCGCCGATCTGCTGCGCGACGCCGATCTGCTGCCGGCGGTGCGCCACGTCGCCGACGTGCTGCTGGCCGATCAGCCCGCCGTCGCCGACCGGCTGCAGGCGCGCTGGGTTGGCGGTACCGCCCGTTTCGCTCAGGCCTGACCTCCGTCGTCTTCCGGGAGAGCACACCGTGACGCCACTGCTGCTGATCGACACCGACCCCGGCGTGGACGACGCGCTGGCGATCCTGATGGCGCACCGGCATGCGCGCATCGCCGGCCTCGGCATCGCCGCCGGCAACGTCGGCCTCGGCCACACGGTGGCCAACGCGCTCAAGCTCTGCGACCTGCTCGGTGCCGAGATCCCGGTGTTTCCGGGCTGCCCGCTGCCGCTGGTGCACACGGCGACCGATGCGGCCCACGTCCATGGTGCGGACGGATTCGGCGATACCGGGTACCTGCCGTCGTGTCGTGCGGCCGCGAGCGAGCATGCCGCGCTGGCCATCCTGCGGCTCAGCCGCGAGCACGCCGGTGCGCTGACGCTGGTGGCGCTGGCACCGTTGACCAATCTGGCGCTGGCGCTGCGGCTCGATCCGACGCTGCCGCAGCGCGTGCCGCGACTGGTGGTGATGGGCGGTGCGGCCAGCGGCCGCGGCAATACGTCGGTGGCGGCTGAGTTCAACGTCGGTTTCGATCCCGAGGCGGCGGCGATCGTCTTTTCATCCTGGCCGCGGTTTGAGCTGGTCGACTGGGAACTGACCATGCGTCACGCCCTCGATTTCGAGCGCTGCGAAGCCTGGCTGGCCGCGGACGATCCGCGTGCCCGCTTCTACGCGGCCATCTCGCGCAAGGTGCGCGGTTTCAATCGTGAGCGCGGCCGCCCGGGCGTGCTTGCCGCCGATGCCCTGGCGATGGCGGTGGCGCTCGATCCGGGCCTGGTAACCGCTGCGGCTGAGCGCCACGTAGCCGTGGAGCTGGGTGGGGCACTGACCCGCGGCGCCACGGTGGTGGACTGGGACCGGCGCGGCGGCCGGACGGCCAATGCGCGCATCGTGATGGCGGTGGATCAGGCGCGCTTCGAGGCGCTGGTCGCGGGCGCGTTGGGCGCCACGGTGTGAGCCGATTGCCCGTCGCGGCGGCTCCGGGCTACAATGTGAATCTTTTCCCGGCCTTGCAGAGTCCGCCATGAAGTCCGACGTCCATCCGCAGTATCAGCAGGTCGTGTTCCATGACATGACCGCCAATTTCGCCTTTCTCACCCGCTCGACCATGACCAGCAAGGAAACGGTCAAGTGGGAAGACGGCAACGAGTATCCGCTGATCAAGGTGGAAATCTCCAGCGCCTCGCACCCGTTCTACACCGGCAAGCACAAGATCGTCGATTCGGCCGGTCGCGTGGACAAGTTCCGCCGCCGCTACGCGGCTGCCCAGAAGTAACCGTCGCGGGGCGCGATGCCCCGCGCCGATGCCCGCAGCCGCTGGATTTGCGGCTGCCGCCTGCGGCCTCCATCCGTCGTCGCTGTGTCATAATCCCGGCTTTCCGAACGCGGGTTTGAAACCCGCGTTCCACGCGCCGCTCACCGCGGCCCGCGCGTGCTGACTGTCCCCACTTGGCGCCGCCGTGCCCGAACGGATCCGGTGCCCGCAGCAAGGAGTCCGCCGTGTCCGATGCAAGCTACAAACTGATCGACGAGGCCCGTCAGGCCAGCGTCGAGCTGCCGGCCGTGCACGGCACCGTCGGCCCTGCCGCGCTCGACATCGGCAAGCTCTATCGCGAGACCGGCTGCTTCACCTACGACCCCGGCTTCATGTCCACCGCCAGCTGCCGCAGCGCGATCACCTACATCGACGGCGATGCCGGCGTGCTGATGTATCGCGGCTATCCGATCGAGCAGCTGGCGGCCAACTCGAACTTCCTCGAAGTCGCCTACCTGCTGCTCAACGCCGAGCTGCCGACGACCGCGGAGTTCTCGGCGTTCGAGCACGAGGTCACGCATCACACGATGATGCACGAGTCGATGCGTTTCTTCCTGCGCGGCTTCCACCACGACGCGCATCCGATGGCGATGCTGTGCGCGGCGATCGCCTCGTTGTCGGCGTTCTATCACGACAAGATCGACATCAGCGACCCGGCGCACCGCAAGCTGGCCGCGATCCGCCTGATCGCGAAGATGCCGACCATCGCCGCCGCCTGCTATCGCTACTCGATCGGCTGGCCGATGCGCTATCCGCGCAACAACCTCGACTACTGCACGCGCTTCCTGCACATGATGTTCGAGGTGCCCAGCGAGCCGCTCGACCTGAGTCCGGTGGCGGCGCGAGCGATGGATCTGCTGTTCATCCTGCACGCCGATCACGAGCAGAACGCGTCCACCTCGACGGTGCGTCTGGTCGGCTCCACCGGCGCCAATCCCTACGCCAGCGTCGCCGCCGGCATCGCCGCGCTGTGGGGACCGGCGCATGGCGGCGCCAACGAGGCGGTGCTGAAGATGCTCGCCGAGATCGGCGACGTGAAGAGCGTGGGCAAGGCGGTCGAACGCGCCAAGGACAGGAACTCGGGCTTCCGGCTGATGGGCTTCGGCCATCGCGTCTACAAGAACTTCGATCCGCGCGCCAAGATCATCCGCGAGATGTGCTATCGCGTGCTCAACGAGCTGGGCGTTTCCGATCCGCTGCTCGACGTGGCGATGAAGCTCGAGGAGGCCGCGCTCAAGGACGACTATTTCATCGAGCGCAAGCTGTACCCGAACGTCGATTTCTACTCCGGCATCATCTACAAGGCACTGAAGATCCCGACCGAGATGTTCACGGTGATGTTCGCCATCGCCCGCACCGCCGGCTGGATCTCGCACTGGATCGAGCAGCAGGAAACCCCCGATACCAAGATCGGCCGCCCGCGCCAGGTCTATACCGGTGCCGTTGCGCGCGACTACCGTCCGATCGAGGTGCGCTGAAGCGGCGTCGGTCGCTCTGCGTCCGCAATCGCAGCCCCGGTTCGCCGGGGCTTGGTTCTTGCGTCGGAGCGGGGCGGTGACCTGCGTTGCAGATACGATCTGCGTGCCGATTCCGAGTTGGCGTCGCGACCCATCGAGCCCGTAGCCCGTAGGCTGGACTGACAATCCCAGCCTACTCA
>JAJYMF010000277.1 GCA_021787175.1 Pseudomonadota bacterium
GAGTTGCTCCGTATGCGTCATTCGACGAGGTCAAACGCGCGTACAGGCACCGTATCTCTGAATACCACCCGGATAAGACAAGTGGGCTTGGTGAAGAGCTGCGCGTACTGGCTGAAGTGAAAACCAAGGACATCAATGCGGCCTATGAGGCTGCGACACAACGGTTCAGAACATGAGTGTCAGAGATCATTCTCGTGACCTATACACTGGCTTCGTGGTGGGAATGAGCAGTGAATGATAGTTCACCGACTGGTTGCGGTCGACACGGCGGCTTGCGCGGCTGCGGCCACTTTATGCTTTCAAGCACATGAATGAAAAGGGCAAGCTTTCGCTGCATGCGATCGTCGAAGGCATCATCGACAACGTCCGCAAGACCATCTCCGCGAGCAGCTCACCGACCCGCGCTTCTACGAGCAGACAGCGCCGCTGCTGGACGATCTGATCCAGCAGAATCGGGCCGACGCGGCAGCCTACGAAGAGTTCCTGCGCGGCCGAGGCACTGGTGAAGCGGCTGGCGGCCAGGCACCCCGAAGCCGGCATTCCCGCGGCCCTGCTGCGGACCGCCGCGCCGCGCCGATCGGCCGGCCCGGAGCGTTTCCCGAAGTGCCCGCCGTTCCGCTATGCCGCGGCCTTCAATACGACCTCGTCGGGCCGACCGTGCCGGCCCGCACATGCCGGTAGCGGAACAGGATCGCGAACAGCACGGCGACGACCAGCGAGTAGGCGGCGAAGCTCAGCCACACGTCGTGCCATTCGATCACGCCATGGTCCGAGGTGAAGTCACGGCCGATCAGCAGCCCGCTGATCGAACTGCCCAGCACCGCGCCGAAGCCGTTCGTCATCATCATGAACAGTCCCTGCGCACTGGCGCGGATGCGCGGATCCACCTGGTCTTCGATGAACAGCGAGCCGGAGATGTTGAAAAAGTCGAAGGCCATGCCGTAGACGAGGTTGGACAGGACGATCATCCACAGCAGACCGCCCGGATTGCCGTAGGCGAACAGGCCGAAGCGCAGCATCCAGGCCAGCATGCTGGTCAGCATCACCGTCTTGATGCCGAAACGCTTGAGGAAAAAGGGAATCGCCAGGATGAACCCGGTTTCCGACATCTGCGAGATCGACAGGACGATGTTCGGATAGCGCACCGTGAGCAGGTCGCGGTAGGCGGGGTCGTTGGCGAAACTGTGCAGGAACGTGTCGCCGTAGGCGTTAGTCAGCTGCAGCGAGGCGCCCAGCGCCATCGCAAACAGGAAGAACACCGCCATGTTGTAGTTCCTGAACAGGGCGAACGCGCGCAGGCCCAGTACATCGACCAGTGAACCGCGGTGCACATCGCGCGGCGGACAGCGCGGCAGGGTGAATGCGTACAGGCCGAGCACCAGCGCCGAGGTGCCGGCCACATCGAACTGGATCGCGCTCTTTTCGATATGCAGCAGGCTGATCGCCCACATGGCGACGATGAACCCGACCGTGCCCCACACGCGGATCGGCGGGAAATCGCGGACCACGTCCGCCCCTTCGTTCTTCAGCACGCTGTAGGAAACGGTGATCGACAGGGAGATCGTCGGCATGTAGCAGCAGACGTTGATCAGCATCACCCAGAACAGCGCCGCAGGCGTGTCGATCAGCGGTACCACGAACAGCATGCAGGCGCCGATGAGATGCAGGATGCCGTACAACCGTTCGGCATTGACCCACTTGTCGGCGACGATGCCCATCAGCGTGGGCATGAAGAGGGAAGCGATACCCATGGTCGAGAAGACCGCGCCGAACTCGCCGGCCGACCAGTGCCGGGTGAGAAACCAGTACGCGCCGAATGTGGTCAGCCAGGAGCCCCAGACAAAGAACTCCAGGAAGTTCATGGCAACCAGGCGCAGCGCGGTGGCCTTCATGCGCATCGCGTGCTGTCCCGATCGGGCCGACCGGCGTGGGACCGGCCGGCGTACAGCAGGCCGGAATCCGGCAGGATCCGCCACGCGTGCGCCGCACGCCGCGCCGTGGACGCGGCATGGTCGCCGCCGGTCATGCCGGCGGGCCGGCGACGGCCAGCGCTGGAACGCGACGCCGGAAGCACTCCCACAAGCCCCTGCCCGCCGTCAATGCGCGTGCGGATCCATGATTCTTGCCAGCATGTCGGGCACCCCGGGGATACGCACCAGGTGCGGGTAGCGCGGCCCGCCGTGGTAGCTCACCGCATAGCGCCGGTACCAGCCGTCGTTCTCGACCTCGAATTCGGTCGCAGCGGTGCCGTGCTCGGCCTGCTTCATCGCGTAGGCGAGGATGCCGGGCGAGTAGGCCTGCCCATCGACCGCCTTGATGACCATGCCCGGCGCCATGCCGGCCTTCCAGGCGGGCGAGTCTTCGCGCACGTCGAACACCTTGCCGCCCTTGCCGATCTTCAGGCCATAGGTCAGCCATTGATCGTCGACGTGGCGCAGCGTGTCCATCGCAGTCATGAACGGATTAGGCTGGCTGGTATAGACCAGCTTCCAGCCCGCCCGGCGCAGTTCGCCGGTCGGCGGCAGTGCGGCGACGTCGTAGACGTGCTTCTGGAAGAAGGCATGCCAGTCGTAGGGCGCCACCTCGCCCAGCAGCCGTTCGATGTCGGCGCGCGTGTAGGTTTTGGTGATCGGCCCGGTCAGTGCCGGTTCCGAGTACAGGTGCAGGAAGGTATCCAGGGATTTTTTGCCGTGCGTCTGCGCACGGATGATGGTGTCCACGTCCAGCCACAGCAGCTCGCCTTCGGTGTAGAAATCTCCCGCCGTGCGCCGGATCGAGGGGTAGGAGCCCTTGGCCTCATACAGGTACGGCGCCGCGGTGGTCAGGTCGATCAGCGGCTCGCTGTAACGCCCGGGCTCGTTGGCCATCTGGCTGTAGAGCATGGCCAGATACTGGGGATATTGATCGGGCTTGCGGATGCCCATGCGGAAGGAGAGCAGATCGCCGAGATACTGGTTCATGCCCTCGTACACCCACAGCAGATCGGTACGCTGCGGAATCTGGAAGTTGCGGGTGGTCAGATCCCAGGGGCGCCGGTACTTGCCGTTCCAGGAGTGCGAGAACTCGTGCGTGAGCAGATCGCCGGCGACCAGTTGCCACTTGGGATTGGTCATGAACGTATCCGGCGCGCGGTCGTCGCTGGACTGGTGATGCTCGATGCCCTCGAAGCCGATGCGGTTGGAGAGCACCAGCAGTGAGTGGTAGTTGTCCCAATGACGCGAGCCGTACAGCGCCAGGGCTTCCGGCGTCATGCGCTTGTACTTGGCGATCAGCGTGGCCGGAATGTCGAGATCCTGCGGGCGGTCGGCGAAGACGTCCAGACGCTGGTAGGCGGCACCCTGCTGCCACAGCGTGTATTTCTTGTAGTAGCGCCCGCAGTCCAGCGGCGAGTCGACCAGCATGTTCAGCGGCACCACGTCGAAGTCGACGCGGTTGCCCTGCCGCGAGGCCACCGGCAGCGCGGTGCCGAAACTCCAACCCTCGGGCAGGATGATGCTGGTCTTGAAGTAGTCATCGTGCGAGTCGGTGTTGTCCTGGTAGAACAGCACCCGGTTCCAGTTCAGCACCGCGAGATTGGGCGTCGACATCGGTGCCGGCGAATTGACCAGCACCGTGAACCGCACCTGCAGGGCGGTGACGCCGGCCGGCACATCGACATGAAAGGCATACATGTCGACCTTGTCACGACGCCAGGTCAGCGGCTTTCCGTCCGCCGCAACCTCGAGCTGGGAAATGTCCGCCAGCGGCCCGGTCGGCCCATGCTCGCCGGGGATCCATTTCGGGTAGACGAACGTAAACGGACCCGGCTGTACCGGAATCCGCATCGTCGCCGTCATCAGGCCGCGACCCGCATCCCGGGCATCGAGCGTGAGCAGCTCGGGATTCGAGCGCGTCGCCAGCGAAACCGCATCGGCATTGGGCTCCGGAATGATGCCCGCGGCCCTTGCGAGCAGCGGGGCGAACAGAAAGAGCGAGGTCAATGCGGCCCGGCGCAGGGCGTGCTGTGGCTGTTGCATGGGTCTCTCCCGTCGATCGGCGGATTCTGCGAGCCGCGGATGGGCGCGGCAACAGGCGCGGCGCCGGCAACGCCCGAATTGGCATCACGATTTCGCAAGGAAGCTACAGGGTGGCTGCGTCCGCAATGGCAGGACGCCCAGTTTCTTCGTTCGGCGAACAACGGGCACCGCCCGCGACCAAGGAGTCGAAATCCGATTTCGGCGGCTCTTCCATGTTTCGTGTGGAAAGACTCATGCGCGTGCGTGATCGCGTGACGGGATCCGGGAGTCGGCGGACGGAGGCCCAAACCTGCAGCGCCGCGGGGAACCGATGACGATCGGGTTGTGCCGGTGCGATAGCCCTGCGCACCGGCCTGGCTGGACGCACACCCGCCGACCGCACATCCAGGCCGGTCGCCCTGCGCCAAGCGCTGTGCGCTTCGATATCGCTCGCACGTCGAGTGGTCGACTGCTGGTTTAGAGACAAGCTGCTTATTTCGCGGCGATGATGCGCCCCTCAATGCCGGATCTTGAACACCTGCATCAGCGGATGGCAGGCCATCGCGCGGTAGGACGTGGCCGGCGTGCCGCGCGGCAGCGGCGCGCGCGCGCGCGCCTGCAGCATGCCGCGGTCGATCACCTGGTCGGCCGCATCGACGGCGATCAGCGCGTAGATTCCGGGACGCAGCCACAGTGTGCGCTGCTGGGCGTCGCAGCGCTGCAGCACGCGGTCGGCCGGAATTGCCGCCCGCGGCTCGCCGACGGCGCGCGCCTCGACCAGGCACGGGTACTGCCCTCTGCAGAAGCCGCTCGGCAGCGCTGCCGGCACGCGCAGGCCCCACAGGCCGAGCCAAGTCGGACGGCCCCCGGCGATGCGTTCGCGCGGAAAAAACACGCTGACGTCGTAGGCCCGCGGCAACAGCGACCACGGCCGGCGTTGCGCGTCGAGGAACACGATCGGCTGCTGCGGATGCAGCGCGTCGATCACTGCGCGCCAGTACGGGCTGTCGTAGGATCTGCGCAGATGGCCGGTGAGCATGGTCTGCTCGACCGCCAGCGGGTCGATACCGCTGAGTCGCATGAAATCCTCGGCCATCGAGTGCCCGCCCAGATAGCGGCCGTGCTTCTCGATGTGCGCGAAACCGGCATTGACCACCAGCCGGGCATCGGGATGGCCGACGAAGGCGCGCCGATAAAGGTTGGCGGCCTCCTCGCGCTCGCGTGCACCGGCATGTGCGCTGTCCGTGGCCTCGTAGGCGATCACGCGGTAACCGAGCCGCAGCGCCGTGCGCACCATCTCGGCGTACACCGGCTCACGCGTGTAGAAGCCGCTGTCGGCGGTGGCGTAGCCGCGCCGGCGCAGGCCGGCGATGCCCCGCCCGTACAGCGTTTCCGCGGCGAAGGTGTTGAAGCCCTCGGCGCGCAGCGGCGCCAGCAGCGCCACCGTCAGCGAGCGCGTTTCCGGGTTGGTGTGGTCCTCGTTGAGAAACACCGCACGCCGGCCACGCGCCAGCGCCGGGATGGCCTGCAACGCCGGCACCGCATGCCAGGTGCCGGGCGCGGCCAGCGGCGAGGGCGCGGCATGCGCCGGCAGCGGCTGGGCGATGGCGAACTTGCGCTGCGCGCGCAGGTAGCTGCCCAGAAAGCCGTCGTACCAGTTCTGGTACTGGCCGAAGATCACCGCGAACGCCGCGCCGCTGTGCTGGTGGCCGGCGTGGCGCATGAACTCGTCCTGCGCCAGCAGGCCGGGCTGCCGCTGCGCCTGGTCGTAGATCTGCTGCGCCTGGTCGAGCGCGGCGATCTGCTCGGCCTGCCACTGCGCCGGCGTGGTCGCGCCGCTTGGCCGCGTGCTGGACGCTGCGCAGCCGGCCAGCAGCAGACACAACGCGGTCAGGCAAAAGGCGCCCAACCGGCCGCGGATATTCTGGTGCCAGTTATTCATTCGACCCGGTGACAATCACAGTGCCACCTTCTGAATCCGAGCCCCGCTGCAATACTAGCCGCGTGATCGACCAGCGATGGAAAGTGCCCATGATCTTCGGCTTCCTCGATCGGGTGCTTGTGGTATTTGACCAACAGGTGCACGCGACGACGCTGACGGTGGGCGGTTTGCAATACCGCTTCGACACATGGATGTGCCGCCGCGACCAGCACGCAAGTGCTGCTGGCACACGGTCGAAGTGCACGCGCCGAGTTCGGCGCTTTCAGAACGCCGCGCGGACATAGACCGCG
>JAJYMF010000343.1 GCA_021787175.1 Pseudomonadota bacterium
GCTTGAGGAAGGTCTGAACTTGTTCAGACCTTCCCTAAGGCAGGATCCGGATCAGTCCAGGCCGCGGCCATCCGGCCTGGCCGTTCGCGGACGAGCCCGCGAGGAGCGCGTCGCAGGCGTCCCGGGGGCTCGCGATCGCGATGTGTCGGACGGGATCATTCCGGTCGGCGGATGCGCCGATCGCCACCGCCGGCACGGCGATCGGGCCGCAGCGGCAGGATGCGCCGCGCTCAGGTCGCGCGTTTCAGCCAGCGCAGCAGCGGGGCCCAGTCGTCCTGGTGGCTGCGCACCTGCTCGGAACCGTAATCGAACAGGCCCTTGCCCAGTCCGGCCAGCAGTGCATAGGCCTGGCTGTCGCGCAGCTCGGCCGCCAGCGGAAACGGCATCGCCCGCAGCGACTCCAGCGCGTCCTGGCTGGCGCGCGTCCACGGTTTCAGTCGGTTGCCGACCAGCGCCACCGGCAGCTTGCCGCGCTTGACGCGCGGCACCGCGGCCAGCTCGGCCAGGAACGGCGCGGTCGCCTCGAGGTCGATCGGCGACGGCAGCACCGGCACCAGCACGGCGTCGGCCGCCTCCAGGAACGCCGCCAGGCTGTCGGCGTCGCTGCCGGCGGGTGTGTCGATCAGTACCCGCTCGGCGTCGCCGGGGATGCGCTCCAGCGCGCCGCGGCGGGTGGCGTCGATCGCCAGCACGCCGGGCACGGTCTCCGGGCGCCGCGCGCACCAGTGGAAGCTCGAGGCCTGGCGGTCGGCGTCCAGCACCACGGTGCGCTTGCCCTTCTGTGCCCAGCATGCGGCGAGATTGCTGACCAGCGTGGTCTTGCCGCAGCCGCCCTTGCGGCTGGCGATCAGGATGCGTTGCATGGCGTGCCTCCCCGCAGTGCCCGCGGCAAGCCTAGCAGCAGTGCCGGGCCAGGGCTTGTCGGCGTCGTCGAGGCGGCGCGGCGGGTGCCGATCACCCGCCTGCAGTGCGCGAGGCGACGGTGATCGGCAAGGCGCCTATTCGTGCGCCTGCAGCGGTTTCGGCGTCCAGTGCAGCGGCGGCTGCAGCGGGATGTCGAAGGCGCGCAGCAGGCCGAGCATGATGCTGTTCTCGGTGCCGCCGTCGGCGCCCAGCGTCACCGCCTTGGCGGCGATCGCCGGCGTGCTGCGTGCGCGCAGCATCAGCTGGGCGTATTGCTGCGTCTGCCAGGCGACGGTGCGGCGCTCTTCGGCGTAATGCGCCTTGTCGGACGCCGTCGCGGCCAGACGCTCGTGCAGGGCGAGGCCGGCATTGCGCGCGATCACGGTGTCGCCCCAGGCCAGCAGGTGGGCCAGCTTGAGGCAGTCCGCGCGCAGGGCGGCGTCGCGGTCGGCCTTGCGGCAGAGCGCGAACGCCGGCGCCAGCGACGGGCTGGGCAGGAACATCACGTTGCCGGCGGCGATGGCGAAACCGGCGGCGTTGGCATTGCCGCGGGCGCCGGCCAGTTCGTGCACCACCGCGGCCGGCATCGGCAGCGCGCTGGCGCCGATCAGGGTGGTCTGCAGCAGACGGCCGTAGTAAGTGGAGTACTCCGTGGCGCCCGCGGCGCGGGCCAGCGCTGCACGTTCCGCGGCGGTGTCGCCGGCGCGCGCGGCGACGTCCAGCGCCAGCATCCAGACGGCGGCGTTCTGCGGCGCCTGCCTTTGCAGACGCTGCAGCGCCGCGGGGGCCGGACACGCCGATGCCGCGGCGTGATCGCAGTCGGCCAGCGCGATCCAGCTGACCTCGGGGCCGGCGCCGGTCGCGGCCTCGGCGCGCGCCAGCAGTTGCGCGAACGACAGCACCGGCGGCAGGTTCGGCGTGGAGCGCGCCAGGATCGCGGCGGCGGTGAGGTGCCCGGCGTCGTCGCGCAGCGCGAGGATGCTGACCAGGTCATGCTGGAATTGCAGCAGGGCCGATGGCGCGGGCGCGGCGGCCGTCGATGCGGCGACGGGCGGCGCGGCCTGCGCGACGGTGCCCAGGGCCAGGAGCATGGGCAGTGCGGCAAGCGTGCGGCGCATCGGGGAACACTCCTTGATCGCGGACGGTGCAGCTTAACGGTACGGGGTGAAACCCCGCTGAGTGCCTCTGCGGACTATCGCAGCAGCCACAGCCACGGCACGATCAGGGCGAAAACGGCAACCAAATTTTGCATGGCGTGTCGCGGCAGGCGCTGCGGACGAGGTTACACTGCGGCCACGTCGGGCCATGCCCGCAGGGCATGGACGCCCCGCGACCATGCGGCCGGCACCGATTGGCTGCCGCGGGGAGGGCCGCGATGAACATGGGTTTCGTCTGGGCAGGGGGTCATGCGCCCTACGTCCTCGGCTGGGGCACGCTGGCGTTGATCAACGCCGGACTGGCGCAGGGCAAGAACCGCAGCGGCCTGCTGTGGTTCCTGCTGTCTCTGTTGCTGGGGCCGATCGCCACGTTCCTGCTGGTGATCCTGCCCAAGGTGCGCGACCGGCTGTTCTGATCCCGTGCCGCCGATCCGCGGCGATCGCACGCGACCTGTCATTCGCCCAGGGCCTGGCGCATGAACTGCGGCTGCGCCAGCGCGGCGCGGTGGGTGTCGGCGTTGTAGTAGCGGGTCGGGAAGCTCTTGACCGCCGCGCCGCGCTCGCGGAACTGGGTCAGCTCGGCGCCCTTGCGCGCCATCGTGCAGCTCCACCAGCCGGTCGGATAGCACGGCTGCGGGAACGGTAGCGTGCGCAGGGCCTGGAAGCCGGACTTGCGCATCGCCGCGCGCATCGACTTGATCAGATCCAGATGCACCAGCGGCGATTCCGACTGCTGCACGAGGATGCCGCCCTGGCGCAGCGCGCGATGGCAGCTGGCGTAGAAGGCGGCGTTGAACAGCCCCTCGGCGGGGCCGACCGGATCGGTGGAATCGACGATCACCACGTCCAGCGACTCCGGCGCGCAGTCGGCCATGTAGCGGATGCCGTCGTCGAAGCGCAGCTCGGCGCGCGGATCGGCGTTGGCCTCGCACAGCTCGGGGAAGTACTGCTCGGCCAGGCGCGTCACCCGCTCGTCGATCTCGACCTGCACCGCGCGCTCGACCTCGGGATGGCGCAGCACCTCGCGCAGCGTGCCGCAGTCGCCGCCGCCGATGATCACCACGCGCCGGGCGTGGGCGTGGGTGAACAGCGCCGGATGGCTCATCATCTCGTGGTAGAGAAAATTGTCGCGCGTGGTCAGCATCACGCAGCCGTCGATCACCATCAGGTTGCCCCAGTCGGTGGTCTGGTAGATCTCGATCGACTGGTAGGCCGAACGCTCGGCGTGCAGCAGCTTTTCGAGGCGAAAGCCGATGGACGAACCGGAAGCCTGGTGCGCCTCGGTGAACCAGCTGATCTGCGACATGGAGCGATCCTCGACGGTCAGCCGGTGATTGTAGCCGTCAGCCCGTGCATCCGCAGGCCGTTGATGCGGCTGGCCGCGGCGCAGGCGCTACAATCGCGCGCTTTGATCCCCACCCCGAGGAGCCCGCGATGGCCGCGCCCTGGAGCATCGCCGACGCCCGGCGCACCTACGCCGTGCCGCACTGGAGCGACGGCTATTTCGACATCGACGTGCGCGGCGACCTGATCGCGCGTCCGCGCGGCGCGGGCGGTCCGGCGGTGGCGCTGGCCGCGGTGGTCGAGCGCGCGCGCGGCGAAGGCCTGCGACTGCCGCTGCTGCTGCGCTTTCCCGACATCCTCCGCGACCGCGTGCGGCGCCTGCAGGACGCGTTCGCGCGCGCCGGCGCCGAGCACGGTTACGCCGGCGGCTACACCGCGGTCTACCCGATCAAGGTCAACCAGCAGCGCGCGGTGGCCGGCGAACTGGCGGCGGTCGGCGGCGACGGTTTCGGTCTCGAGGCCGGCTCCAAGCCCGAGCTGATGGCGGTGCTCGCGCTGGCGCGGCCCGGCAGCGTGGTCATCTGCAACGGCTACAAGGACCGCGAATACGTGCGCCTGGCCCTGATCGGGCGCCGCCTCGGGCTGGCCGTCTACCTCGTGATCGAGAAGCTGTCCGAGCTGGCGCACGTGATCGAGGAGTCGCGCGCGCTGGGCGTCGAGCCGCTGCTGGGCGTGCGCGTGCGCCTGGCCACGCTGGGCGCCGGCAAGTGGCAGAACACCGGCGGCGACAAGGGCAAGTTCGGCCTGACGCCGCCGCAGCTGCTGAGCCTGCTGGCCGGCCTCGACGCGGCCGGGCTTCGGCACACGCTGCGGCTGCTGCACTTCCACATGGGTTCGCAGCTGTCCAACGTGCGCGACATCGCCGCCGGCATGCGCGAGGCGACGCGCTACGTCGTCGAGCTGGCCGGCCGCGGCGTGGCGCTGGACGTGGTCGACGTCGGCGGCGGGCTCGGCGTGGACTACGAGGGCACGCGCTCGCGCAGCTTCTGCTCGATCAACTACAGCCTCGACCAGTACGCCGCCAGCATCGTGCAGCCGCTGGCCGAGGCCTGCGCCGCGCACGGCCTGCCGGCGCCGCGGGTGATCACCGAGGCCGGCCGCGCGATGACCGCGCACCACGCCGTGCTGGTGGTCAACGTCAGCGAGGTCGAACGCGTGCCTGCGGGCGCGCTGCCGCCGGCGGACGCCGGCGAGCCGGCGGTGCTGCGCCATCTGCGCGCGCTGCACGGCGAGCTGGCGACGCGCCCGCCGCTGGAGCTCTACCACGAGGCCCAGCACCATCTCGCCGAAGGCCAGACCCTGTTCGCGCTCGGCCAGCTGGGGCTGGAGCAGCGTGCGCGGCTGGACGATCTGTACTTCGCGCTGATGCACGCGGTGCGCGCGCGGCTGAAGCCGGACGGGCGCGCGCATCGCCAGGCGCTGGACGAACTCGACGCACGCCTGGTCGACAAGGTGTTCGTCAACTTCTCGGTGTTCGAGTCGATCCCCGACGTGTGGGCGATCGAGCAGGTGTTCCCGATCGTGCCGCTGGCGCGCCTCGACGAGCCGCCGACGCGGCGCGGCGTGATCGCCGACCTCACCTGCGATTCCGACGGCCGCATCGACCACTATGTCGGCGCCGACGGCCTCGACGTCAGCCTGCCGCTGCACGCATTGCGCGACGGCGAGTCCTACTGCCTGGGCCTGTTCATGGTCGGCGCCTACCAGGAGACCCTGGGCGACATCCACAACCTGTTCGGCGACACCGATGCGGTCAACGTGCGCGTGGCCGACGGCGACTTCGTGCTGGAGCAGCGCCGCCGCGGCGACAGTGCCGATCTGATGCTGGACTACGTCGGCTACGACCTCGCCGGCCTGCGCGCGACCTATCGCGAGCGCATCGCCGCGGCCGGCGTCGCCGGCGCCGAAGCCGAGCGCCTGCTCGCCGCGCTCGAGGCCGGGCTGACCGGCTACACCTATCTGCGCGAGCGCGACTGACGGGCCCTGAAAGGTCGCGCAAAACTCCCCGGCCCGGACTTGTCGCGACGCGTGGAGCGGGTACACCCGGGCCGGGGCCGGCCGATCCGGCACTCACGTCTGGCGGCTGAGCCCCGCCCGCTGCAGCGCATCCAGGTAGGCCTGCCAGTTGCGCGCCTGATCGCGGCCCAGCACGTAGAGCGTGTCCCAGGCGAAGATGCCGGTGTCGTGGCCGTCGTCGAAGCGCAGCAGCACGGCGTACTGGCCGACCGGTTCGATGGCGGCGATGTTCACCTCGCCCTTGCCGCCCACCAGCACGCGCTGGCCGGGACCATGGCCCTGCACCTCGGCGCTGGGCGAATGCGTGCGCAGGTATTCGGCCGGCAGTTCGAAGCGTTCGCCGCTGTCGAAGGCGACCTCCAGCGTGCGCGTGGCACGGTGCAGGACGATCTCGGTCGGACGCGGCGCGGTCATGGCTGAAGCGCGCCCGCGCTCAATGCGCGCGGCCGACGCCGGGACCGCCCTGCGCCATCGCCGGCGCCTCGCCGGCCACGCCGCACAGGGCCTGCGCGTAGGGTTCGTCGAAGCTGACCGTGGACACCTCGTCCCAGGCGAAGAACGAGGGCTCGGTCAGCCACTCGGCGTCGGGGGTGATTTCCTGCAGATTGAAACCGTCGTCCTCGAGTTCGAGCAGACGGCCGATGTAGCAGACCTCGGACTCGTCCTCGCTGTCGACGTGCACGCCGATCACCGGCGCCGCCTGCGCCGCGGCGCGCACCACCTGGTTGATGTCGTCCAGCGGAAAGCCGCCCGGCAGCACCGGCTTGATCCCGCGC
>JAJYMF010000302.1 GCA_021787175.1 Pseudomonadota bacterium
TGGCCAGCGGGCCATACAGCACGTAGCTGTGACCGGTCACCCAGCCGACGTCGGCGGTGCACCAGACGACGTCGTCCTCGCGCAGGTCGAACACGCATTCGTGGGTGTAGCTGGCGTAGACCAGATAGCCGCCGCTGGTGTGCAGCACGCCCTTGGGCTTGCCGGTCGAGCCGGAGGTGTAGAGGATGAACAGGGGATCCTCGGCGCTCATCGGCTCGGGCGCGCATTCGCTGCCCTGGCTCTCGGTGACCACATGCCACCAGCGGTCGCGCGGGGCCTGCATCGCCACCGCGCCGCCGGTACGACGCACCACCAGCACGGTCTCGACGCTGGTCGTGCCGGGGCGCGTCAGCGCCTCGTCGACGTTGGCCTTGAGCGCGATCTTCTTGCCGCCGCGCAGGCCCTCGTCGGCGGTGATCACCAGCTTGCACTGCGAATCGGCGATGCGCCCGGCCAGCGAGTCCGGCGAGAAGCCGCCGAACACTACCGAGTGCACCGCGCCGATGCGGGCGCAGGCCAGCATCGCCACCGCCGCCTCGGGGATCATCGGCAGATAGATCGCCACGCGGTCGCCCTTGCCGATGCCGAGGTGCCTGAGCGCGTTGGCGGCGCGGCACACGTCGGCATGCAGCTCACGGTAGCTGATGCGGCGCGACTCGGCGGGGTCGTCGCCCTCGAAGATGATTGCGGTCTTGTCGCCGCGCGGCGCCAGGTGCCGGTCGAGGCAGTTGGCGGCGACGTTGAGCACGCCGTCCTCGTACCAGCGGATGCGGAAGTCCTCGAGGCGAAACGACACGTCCTTGATGCGCGTCGGCGGCCTGATCCAGTCCAGCCGCTGCGCGACGCGCGCCCAGAAGCCCTCGGGATCGCGCACCGATTCGGCATACAGGCGCTCGTAGTCGCCGGCGCGCACGCGCGCGGCGGCGGCGAAGGCGGGCGGGACGGGATAGACCTTGGACATGGCGTGCTCCTTCTCGGCTGGCGGCGCTGCCGCGCCCGGGGTCGACGCGCGACGCGCGCCCCGAGCAGACAACACTAGTCGTGCAAGCCCGACGACCAAGTGGACTTTAGTCGAATGTCGACCAAGGGCGTATAGCCAGCGTGACGGTCAGCGCCGATGCTCGAACGCACTGTTCGGGGCAGAGACAGTGCGGCGCGAATCCGGCAGCACAGCCCGCCGGCGCGCGGATGTCCTCTCGGCATTGCTGCGAGCCGCTTCGGCCCGAGCCCCGCGACGCGCTCTAGATTTCCTCACCACGGAGACCACCGATGGACAACCGACTGGCCAATCCTGCCCCGCTGGGGCTTGCCGGATTTGCGCTCACGACCTGGATGCTGAGTCTGATCAACGCCGGTTTCGCCAGCGCCGACGGCATGGGCATGGTGCTGGCGCTGGCGTTTGCGTTCGGCGGCACGGCACAGTTCGTCGCCGGCGTCACCGAACTCAAGCGCGGCAACACCTTCGGCATGACCGCGTTTTGCGGCTACGGCGCGTTCTGGTGGTCGTTCGCGCTGTTCGTGCAGTTCCTGCACGGCAGCACGCCGGCCGCGTTCGTCGGCTGGTACCTGTTCATGTGGGGCGTGTTCACGCTGTACATGCTGATCGCCGCGCTGAAGCTCAACCGCGCGCTGCAGCTGGTCTTCCTGGTGCTGGTGATCACCTTCTGGCTGCTGGCCGCCGGCGAGTGGACGGGCTCCGCTTCGCTGCATGCGTTCGGCGGTTACGGCGGTCTGATCACCGCGCTGCTGGCGTTCTATCTGTCGGCGGCCGAGGTCATCAACGAAACCCACGGCAAGGTCGTGCTGCCGATCGGCGCGCCCGCGCCGCATTGAACGTCACGCCGCCGCGCGCCGTTCCGGCGCGCGGCGGTTGCAGGGGCCCATCTGTCGCGTGCCGTCGCAACGACGGCATCAGGCGCTATCGTCCGATGGTGCGCCGTGCGCGGGCGATTTCAGCGACGCCTTGAGCGCCGCGATCTGCTGATCTGAAAGCTGCTCGTCGCGCGAACGGTCCGCGATGCGCGCCTGTGCGAAAGCGAACACCGAAGCCAGCGCGCCCAGCAGCAGCAAGGCCAGACCCAGACCCAGCCGCGCCGGCGTGTGCGCGGACAGCGCCAGCAGCAAACCGAACACGGTCAAAGCAAGCAGCAGCCAGCGCATGGCGGATCCGGCATCAATGGGCGGCAACGTACGAAGAAATAAACCGCCCGTATGTCATATGCAAGTCATCTGGAACGCCGCTGTCACGGCAGTCGTCGAACCTCGTCGGGATCTTTCAACCGGGGTTCTCGACCATGCCTGCATCGCACCGCTTCTTGTGCCGTCACCACCTCGCGCTGGTGATCGCCGCCGCGCTCGTCAGTACGCACGCTTTTGCGGCCGATCAGCCCGCACCGCAGGACAGTGCCGTCGAGCGGCTGCACAAGGTCGTCGTCGCCGGCAAGAAAACGCAGAGCATCGGACTCAAGAGCCTGAGCCAGAAGTCGATCTTCAAGTCGGCCTTCGGCGACAAGGTGCTCGATCGCCAGCAGCTCAAGTCGGCCGGGCCGGTCGGCGGCGCGGCGCAGGCGCTGACCTTCGCGCCGGGCGTGAGCGTCAGCGGCTACGGCCAGACCGGTGCGACCAAGGCCTCGATCAGCGTCAACGGCCTCAAGCAGGGCTGGGGCGGCTTTTCCGGCGGCAGCATCGATGACGGCAGCATCGCGGTCAGCTTCGACGGCGTGCCGATGATCAACGCCGCCACCGGCCTGTGGGAAACGCCGCAGCTGCCGCAGACCGGCCTGCTGCAGGGCGCGCGCGTCACCTACGGCCCAGGCAATCCCGAGGACCGCTGGTACAACAACATCGGCGGCGCGATCGCCTTCGTCCCGGTGCAGCCCGCCGCCGAGCGCGGCGGCGACATCGCGCTGACCTATGGCAGCTTCAATACGCGCAACGTCGTATTCAATCTGCAGACCGGCGACGTCGGCGGCTGGGAGACCGTGATCGCCGGCGGCTACGGCAAGGCCGACAACTTCCGCCGCTCGTCCGACGGCTATGCCTGGCCCAGCAAGAACTTCGCCGCCTTCGTCAAGACGCGCAAGACCTTCGGCAACGGCAGCATCAGCTTTGGCGGCTACCTCGGCGATGGCCACGGCTGGCGGCCGACACCGATTCCGATGACTCCGGTGCCGGGCATCGGAGTCAACGGCCAGGACGCCAACGGCAACCCGAATCCGGGGCCGCTGCTGAGCCAGCAGACCACCGGCTACTACAGCGCACTCAACGAGAACGTCTGGGCCAAGAACGACTACAACCGCACCTGGCTGGTCTATGCCAAGCAGAACCTGCAACTCGACGATCGCGTCAGCCTGCACAATCTGACCTGGTATCGCCGCGGCGATCGCCTGCACATCCACTACAACAACTACGTCGCCAACCCCAGCAATCTGTACGAGCGCAACAACCCGTTTTCGCACATGTATGGCGACAAGCTGTGGAGCGAGATCGCCCTGCCCTACAACGACATCGCGCTGGGCGGCTATTTCATCAACACGACCTACAACTCGCGCAACGCCTTCTACAACCCCAACGCACCCTACTTCGGCTCCTACCTGGTGCCGAACGACCACTTCCGCAGCAACTACTGGTACATCACCAACCTCGCCGCCTTCGTGCAGGACACCATCACCCCGGTGCAGGGTTTCAGCGTGACCCCGGGCCTGCGCGCGGTCAACTTCCACACCGACTACTACCCCCGCGGCAACGTCGACTTCGCCGCGGCCAACGCGCTGTATCCCGGCAACAACCAGGGCAAGCTGCCGGCAGCCTCGACCAACTACGACAAGCTCGAGCCCTCGCTCAACGCGCGCTGGCAGCCCACGAGCTGGCTGGCGGTGTACGGCAACTGGGGCACGGCCTACCGCCTGCCGCAGGTCGGCGGCGGCGGCGGTCTGTATCAGAAGCAGCCGGTGGGTGGCGACATTCTCGAAAAGGGCGTCGAGGTCCAGGCCGGCCTCAAGATGCACTGGCTGCAGGCGGGTGGCTTCCATGACGTGCTGGTCAACGTCAACTACTACCGCATGCACTTCAGCAACCAGTTCATCGGCGTCACCAGCGGCAACGGCCAGTTCCTCGGTCTCGGAACGGGTGACTCGGTCTATCACGGCTTCAATCTGTCCGCCGAGGGTGCCGTGGGGCGCCTGCATCTTTTCAGCAACGCCAACCTCGAACAGGCGCACTTCAGCAACTACGACTTCAACGGCACCAACTACGACGGCCTGCCGGTGTCGTATGTGCCGAAGACGACTTTCAACGTCGGCGCCTACTGGCGCTATGTCCTCGGCAGCGTGGTGCTGAAGCCGCGCGCCTGGTACCAGTACGTCGGTGCCCAGCACGTCTTCGACAACAACCTCGGCGCGCCCAGCCAGCAGACCATGCCGTCCTACGGCCTGCTCAACCTGGCACTGGGCGCGGACCTGCCGACTGGCCTGCTGGGCAATGCCGTCCAGGCGATCAGCGTCAACGTCGAAATCATGAATGCGCTGAACAGGCGCTACAACGCCTTCGAGGAACTGTCGGCCGGCGGCCTGTACAACACCGCGCCGACCTCCGTGGGCTATCCGCTGGTGCTGCCGGGGGCGCCGCGCGCCTTCTACGTCACGCTCGACATCAAGTTCTGAGCCGACGTCGGATCGATCCGGTCGGGCCGAGGCGCAGGGATGCGCGTCGGCCCTTTTTCGGCTGCGCGCGTCCGTGCGTCGCGGCGGGAAAGCACCCCATGATGAAAGCCCCCATCGGTCCCCGGCGCGCCGGCTGGCGGGCCACGCTGTTGCTCGCCCTGCTGCCTGGCCTTGCCTGGGCCGTGAATCCGCCCACACGCCACGTGTTGCTGGTCAGCGTGGACGGCCTGCACGCGGTCGATCTGGCGCGCTATGTCGCGGCCCATCCGCAGTCGACACTGGCGCGGATGAGCGCGCAGGGCATCACCTACAGCGACGCGCGCACGCCGGCGCCGGCCGATTCGTTCCCGGGCCTTCTTGCCCTGATCACCGGCGGTACGCCTGCGGTCACCGGCGTGTACTACGACGTCACCTGGGATCGCCGTCTCGCACCTGCGAGCGGTCCCTGCGTGGCGACCGGCGCGCGCGTCGCCTGGACCGAGGCCGTCGACCGCGCCGACGGCCGCGGCATCGATCCGGCCCGGCTGCCGCGCGATCCCGCGCGTGGTTGCGCGCGGGTCTGGCCCTGGCAATACCTGCGCGTCAACACGATCTTCGATGTGGTGCGCGCGGCGGGCGGCGGCACCGCCTGGGCGGACAAGCACCCCGCCTACGCCATCGTGCAGGGGCCGTCCGGCCACGGGGTGCAGGATCTCTACACGCCCGAGATCGGCGCCAACGCCGAGGGCCTCGCGCCCGCGGCGGATCGGGTCACCGCCTCGATCGCGCGCACCGAGGCCTACGATGCGATGAAGACACGGGCGGTGCTGCACGAGATCGCCGGCTTCCGCCACGACGGCAAGATCCGCGCGCCGGTGCCGATGGTGTTCGGCCTCAATCTGCAGGCGGTCAACGTCGCGCAGAAGCTGGCCGGGTACCTTGATGCCGACGGCGCTCCGACGCCGGCGCTGACCGGCGCGCTCGATCACGTCGATGCGCTGCTCGGCACACTGCGCGCGACGCTGGCTGCGCACGGACTGACCGATTCGACCCTGATCATCGTCACCGCCAAGCACGGCAACGGCCCGATCGATCCGCACCGCCGGCGCCTGATTGACGCCCGGCGTCTGCGCGTCGCGATCGAGCGTGCGGCACCCGGCGAGCTGGCACAGCTGACGCCCGACCAGGGCGCGCTGATCTGGCTGCATCACGACGCTGCGGCGGCCGCCATCGCGCATGCACTCGATGCCGAGCGCGCCGCGCTCGGCGTCCGCCGCGTGCTGTGGGGCGCGCGGCTGGCGTTGCGCTTCCCGCCACCGGCGCACGACAGCCGCACGCCGGACCTGATCGTGATTCCCGACGACGGCGTGATCTACGGCAAGCCGCACGCGAGCAAGCGCGCCGAGCACGGCGGCTTTCTCGCCGACGATCGCCATGTCGCCCTGCTGCTCAGCGGGCCGATGCTGCCGCGCCCCGGCCGCGTGCTGCGCACGCCGGTCGCGACGACGGAAGTCGCACCGACTCTCCTTGCCGCGCTGGGTC
>JAJYMF010000404.1 GCA_021787175.1 Pseudomonadota bacterium
GGGTCGCAGGTCGGTGTCTCGACAACCCACGGAGCCGGCCATGAAATACCTGCACACCATGATCCGCGTGCGCGACCTCGACGCCGCGCTGCGCTTTTTCTGCGAAGGGCTGGGCCTGCGCGAAGTGCGGCGGCGCGACTACCCCCAGGGCAAGTTCACCCTGGTGTTCCTGGCTGCGGACGAGAGTCCCGAGGCCGAGCTCGAACTTACCTGGAACTGGGGATCGAGCGAGGACTACGGCAGCGCGCGCAACTTCGGGCACCTGGCGTTTCGCGTCGACGACATCTACGCCACCTGCGCGCATCTGCAGTCAATGGGCGTCGTCATCAACCGTCCGCCGCGCGACGGGCACATGGCATTCGTGCGCTCGCCCGATCTGATCTCGATCGAGCTGCTGCAGAAGGGCGATGCGCTGCCGCCCGCCGAACCCTGGGCGTCGATGCCCAATACCGGCGTCTGGTGACGTCAGCTGCCCAGCGCCTGCAGCAGATCCGCGACCAGGTCGTCCGGATGCTCCAGCCCCACCGACAGGCGCAGCAGGCCCGGTGGTGAGATGGGGTGTGCGCCCTCGACCGAGGCGCGGTGTTCGACCAGCGACTCGCAGCCGCCCAGCGAGGTGGCGTTGACGAACAGTTTCAGCCTGCCCGCGGCGGCAAGCGCGGGCTCGCGGCCGCCGCGCACCTCGAACGAAACCATGCCGCCGAAATCGCGCATCTGCCGCGCCGCCAGCGCGTGCTGCGGATGCGTCGCCAGACCCGGGTAGTGCACGCGCTCGACTTGCGGATGCGCTGCCAGTGCTGCGGCCACGGCGCCGGCGCTGCGGCCGTGCCAGGCCATGCGCGCGGGCAGCGAGCGCAGCCCACGCAAGCACAGCCACGCGGCGAAGGGCGAGGCGCTGGCGCCGGCCAGCTTGCGCAGGTTCCAGCACTCGGACGCGAGCGCGTCGTCTCCGCGGAACACCAGCGCGCCGCCCATCACGTCGCTGTGGCCGCCGATGTACTTGGTGGTCGAGTGCAGCACGATGTCGGCGCCGAGCGCGAGCGGCTGCTGCAGGCAGGGCGTGGCGAACGTGCTGTCGACCAGCAGCTGCGCACTGGCGCCGTGCGCCAGCGCGGCCAGCGCCGCGATGTCGCTGACCTTCAGCAACGGGTTGGACGGCGACTCGGCCCAGATCAACCGGGTTTCGGGGCGCAGCGCCGCGCGCGTGGCGTCGAGGTCGGCGAGATCGACGAACGCGAAGCGCAGCCCCCAGCGCTGCCCGTAGTGCTGCAGCAGCGCGCGGTAGCCGTGATACACGTCATCGGGCATGATCACGTGCGCACCGGCCGGCAGCGCCTGCAACAGCGTGGTGCCGGCGGCCATGCCGGTGGCGAAGAACAAGGTACGCGCGCCGGACTCCAGCGCCGTCAGCGCCTGCTCCAGGCGCTGCTGGGTCGGATTGTCATAGCGCTGGTACAGCAGGCCGTGCGGCAGGCTGCCGTCGGGTGCGTGCTCGAAGGTGGTGGCCAGATGGATCGGCGGCGTCACCGCGCCGGTTTCGCGATCGGGCTCGGCGCCCGCGTGCACGGCCAGGGTTTCGAAACGCATCGAGGTGTCCTTGGAGTCTGCGGATCGAGCGCAATCGCGGCAGGGTAGCGCAGCCTGCGTGCGGCACGGTATCGGGCCGTGCGCGGACCCGTGGTCCGCCGCAACGGCATAATGAGCGCAACACCGATCACCGACGCCCTGCTCATGTCCGTGCACGATTCCGATCCCGCGACGGCCGCGTTGGTCGCCGCCGCGCAGCACTACTTCGTTCCGGTGTATCGGCCGCGCGCGGCGGTGCTCGACCACGGCCGCGGTGCGCGGGTCTGGGACATCGAAGGCCGCGAGTTTGTCGACTTCGCCGCCGGGATCGCCGTGTGCGGGCTCGGTCACGCCGATCCCGAACTGGTCGCGGCGCTGACCGCGCAGGCGACCAAGCTCTGGCACACCAGCAACGTGTTCCTGAGCGAACCGGCGATCCGTCTGGCCGAGGAACTGGTCGCGGCCTCGGGATTTGCGACGCGGGTGTTCTTCTGCAACTCCGGCGCCGAAGCCAACGAGGCGGCCATCAAGCTGGCCCGACGCTGGGCGACGGCGCAGGGGCGCCCGCCGGAACGGCGCGTGATCCTCAGCTTCCAGGGCTCCTTCCACGGCCGTACGCTGGCGACCGTCACCGCCACGGCACAGCCCAAGTACCAGGAAGGCTACGAGCCATTGCCCGCCGGTTTCCGCTACGCCGCGTTCAACGACGCCGATGCGGCTGCCGCCGCGATGACGGATGGCGATGTCGCCGCCGTGCTGGTCGAGCCGGTGCAGGGCGAGGGCGGCGTGATGCCGGCCGCGCCGGGCTATCTCGCCGCGCTGCGCATGCTCTGTGACCGCCATGACGCGCTGCTGATCTGCGACGAGATCCAGTGCGGCATGGGTCGTACCGGAACCCTGTTCGCACACCCGCAGGACGGTGTGGTACCCGACATCGTCACCCTGGCCAAGGCGCTGGGCGCGGGCTTTCCGGTCGGCGCGATGCTGGCCGGCCCCAAAGTCGCCGAGGTGCTGCAGTACGGCGCGCACGGCACGACCTTCGGCGGCAATCCGCTGGCGGCAGCGGTCGCGCGTGTCGCGCTGCGCCGGCTGGCCGCGCCCGAACTGCTGGCCAACGTCGTGCGCCAGGCGCGGGCGTTGCGCGCCGGTCTTGAACGCATCCACGCGGAGCTTGGCGTTTTCAGCGAGGTGCGCGGTCGCGGGCTGATGCTGGGCGCGGTGCTGGCGGAGCCGCATCGCGGCCGGGCGGGCGAAGTCCTCGACCACGCCCATCGCGCCGGACTGTTGCTGCTGCAGGCCGGGCCCGATGTGCTGCGCCTGGTGCCGCCGCTGGTGCTGACCGACGCCGATGCCGCCGAAGGTCTCGATCGCCTGCGGATCGCGCTGCGCGGATTTCTCGGCGGCTGAGGCAGCCGGTCCGATCAGCCGCCGCGCGCGACGCGGAACGCATGACGCGCGGCATCCAGCGTCTCGGCGATGTCATGCTCGCTGTGCGCAGACGACATGAATCCGGCCTCGTAGGCGCTGGGCGCGAGGTAGACGCCGCGCTCGAGCATCGCGTGGAAGAAGCGCCGGAATGCGGCGACATCGCAAGCCGTCGCCTGCGCGTAGGTCGCGACGGGCACGGCGCTGAAGAACAGGCCGAACATGCCCGGCACGCGGTTGATCGCGAACGGCACGTCCGCTTCGTCGGCGCAGGTCTTGAGGCCGTCGGTCAGCAGCTGCGTCTTGCGATCCAGGTCGGCATGGAATCCCGGTTGTGAGATCAGTTCCAGCATCGCCAAGCCCGCGGCCATGGCGACCGGATTGCCGCTGAGCGTGCCGGCTTGGTAGATCGGCCCGGCCGGCGCGATCTGCTCCATCAGCGCGCGGCGCCCACCGTAGGCGCCTACCGGCATGCCGCCGCCGATGATCTTGCCCAGCGTGGTCAGGTCCGGGGTCACGCCGTAGAGCTGCTGCGCGCCGCCCGGGGCGACGCGAAAGCCGGTCATCACCTCGTCGAAGATCAGTACTGCGCCGTGCGCGCTGCACAGTGCGCGCAGCGCTGCGAGAAAACCTGCGCACGGCGGGATGCAGTTCATGTTGCCGGCGACGGGCTCGACGATCACGCAGGCGATCCGGTCGCCGCGCTCGGCGAACAGCGCGCGCGCGGCGTCGGCGTCGTTGTAGGGCAGGGTCAGGGTGAGATCCGCCAGCGCCTTCGGTACGCCCGGCGAGGACGGCACGCCGAAAGTCAGCGCCCCCGAGCCGGCTTTCACCAGAAAGCTGTCGCCGACACCGTGATAGCCGCCCTCGAACTTGACCACCGTGTCGCGCCCGGTGGCGCCGCGCGCCAGCCGGAGCGCTGCCATCGTGGCTTCGGTGCCGGAGTTGACCATGCGCACCATCTCGATCGACGGCATCAGGCGCGTGATCGCCTCGGCCATCGTCACCTCGGCCGCGCAGGGCGTACCAAAGGACAGGCCGTCGCGGACCGCGCGCTCGACCGCCGTGCGCACCGCAGGGTGGTTGTGTCCGGCGACCATCGGACCCCAGGAGCCGACATAGTCGATATAGCGTTTGCCCTCGACGTCCAAGAGATACGGACCGTCCGCGCGCGCGGTGAAAAACGGCTCACCGCCCACCGACTTGAAGGCACGCACCGGCGAATTGACGCCGCCGGGCAGCAGGCCGCGGGCACGCTGGAAGAGATCGTGATTGGAGGTCATGAGAGTCTGCGAGTGGATTCGAAAAGATCGGCATACCGCCGCGCCGCGCCGCGTACGTCGGCGGCGCCGAAAACGCCGGAGATCACCGCCAGCAGATCGGCGCCCGCGTCGATCAGCGCGCCGCCATTGTCCGGCGTGATGCCGCCGATCGCCACCCGCGGCAGGCCCAGCAACGCCGCTTCGCGCAGCAGTGCCGCGGACGCGCGCCGCGCGTGGGGCTTGGTGGGGGAAGAAAAGAAGGCGCCGAACGCCAGATAGTCGGCGCCCGCTGCGGCCAGTTGTCGCGCGCGCGGCAGCGAGTCGTAGCACGACGCGCCGATGATCGCGTCCGGACCCAGCCGGGCCCGGGCCACGGCGATGTCGGCATCCTGTTCGCCGAGATGCACGCCGGCGGCGCCGACCGCCGCAGCCAGTCCGATGTCGTCGTTGATGATCAGCGGTACTCCATGCGCCTGGCACAGCGCCTGCAGCGCCACGGCCTCGGTGTGGCGACGGGCGTGATCCGTGTTCTTGTCGCGGTACTGCAGTACGCGCGCGCCGCCCGCCAGCGCGGCTTCTGCGGCAGCCAGAAGATCCCCGCGCGGGCCGTCGGTGATGACATACAGCCCGCGCATCAGCGGGTGTCGCTGCGATGTGTGCATGCGCTCACGCGCCGGCTTTCGTCGCGGCGCGGCGCCTGCGACAATGATCTGTTCCCATCTTGCGATCGTGCCTGTTCATGAGTGCGTCCGACTACAAGAAGTACATGTGTGTGGTATGCGGCTTCATCTACGACGAGGCGCTGGGCTTGCCCGAGGAGGGCCTGGCACCGGGCACCCGCTGGGCGGATATCCCCGAAACCTGGACCTGTCCCGACTGCGGCGTCACCAAAGCCGACTTCGAGATGATCGAAACCGGCTGACCGCAATCGGCCCGCCGCGCGCCCCGATTGCGCACGGCTTTGCCCGCCAGCGGCCCGACCGGCGCGGTGCAATGCCGTCCGGTCGGAGGTGATTCATGCGCTGCTTCATACCCTTGGAAGACGATCTGCCGGATGAGACTGACGTCGAATTCCGTCTGGTTCCCTATCAGGTCGGCATGACCTGCAGCCATCAGGCACGCACCGGGTCTCAGTGCACCGGCCCCACGTCGCCCTCGATCGACAGCTGGTCGCCGATGCGGGCTCCGATGCGCGCTGCCGTGCCGGCCGCCAACTCGAGCGCGTAGCGCGCCGCTTCCCCGCTGGGGTAGGTCGGGCAGGGGGTCTGTCTGCACGGCGGCACGTCCGTCTGCATCGAAACCAGCCTGCGCGTGCTGTCGAAGAACAGGATGTCCAGCGGGATCAGCGTGTTCTTCATCCAGAACCAGCGTGGCTCGCTGTGGCGGAACACGAACAGCATGCCGCGGTCGGCCGCGAGATGGGTGCGATTCATCAGCCCCTGGGCGCGACTGAGGTCGTCGGTCGCCACCTCGGCGCTGAAAGCATGATCATGCAGGCGCAGCGTCACCGTCGGGGCCGCCCGGACGGTGCCGGCGATCAGCGTCATGCACAGCACGGCCGCGTAAGCAATTGAGCGCATGGGTAACTCCGTGGCGATGCCGGGTGACAGTGTAGCTCGCGAGCTGCGGCGTCCCGGGTGCCCAGCGCTCACGATCACGCTGCCCGCTGCTGTTGCGCGGCCTCATTGTCGCCGGGACTTCCCATGCCCGTGACCGCTGCGCTATGCTGTTCGGCCCGCACAGCTACAGCCCGCGTCCCGGCCCTCACCTCAAGATCGCTGCGTGACAACTTGAGGTGTTGACGGTCTTGGAAACGGATGTAGAATGTGCGGCTCGGCGGAGCGAAAGGCTCTGCGGAAGGGCGCGGTAGGCCCGGTGGGAAGGCGATCTTTGA
>JAJYMF010000161.1 GCA_021787175.1 Pseudomonadota bacterium
CGCGGCTGGCGTTTCGCGCCGCCGACCGCGGAAACAGCGAATGCGCGCTATCGGCAGGCCCTCGAGTTTGCCCTGACCCCCGCCCGCCTGCGCGGCACGCGGCGCATACTGTCCGCCGCTGCCGACTGCCGCATCGTGACCGGATCGCGCATCTGCCGGTCGCCGGCAACCCTCGACGATGCCGGCCTCACGGCAGAATCGCCACACCGCTGACCGCCGCAGACCCGCACAGGTCACCTGCGCTTGAGGAACCTCTGAACAAGCCCATCCTGGGCTTGTCAGAGGGCACCGAATCCGGCGCAGAGCCTGCCCCGGACCTGATCCGGGGTCCGGACTCGGCTACGCCGCATCAAGCCCATGCGTGCTCGATGCGCGGCAAGCCCTCCATGGCTTGAGGAAGGTCTGAACGTGTTCAGACCTTCCTTAACGCGAGTCTGAAACCCGCTTAACGTCCCTTTAAAGGCCGTCGGGTTACAACGTCGCCACTGTAGTCGTGCAGCTCGAGTCCTGGACAGGTCCGGTGTCTGGCTGATTACGGTAATCGGGGCAGTAGCTTGAGCCCGGCGCGGTCGTCCCCCACGGTCCCCGCCGGGCTTTTTCTTGCCCGCGATCCGCGCCGCGCACGCCGCTGCCCCTGCGGCCTCCATAATCGCTACTCTTGCGCTGTCGCGGCCTGTCTGCCGCGCGGAGAGAACACATGCGCGTACTCGTGATCGAGGACCACAACGACATCGCCACCAACATCGGCGACTACCTCGAGGATCGCGGCCACGTGGTGGACTTTGCCGGCGATGGCGTCACCGGCCTGCATCTCGCCGTCGTCCACGACTTCGACGTGATCGTGCTCGACCTGACCCTGCCCGGCATGGACGGGCTCGAGGTCTGCCGCAAGCTGCGCCAGGAAGCGCACAAGCAGACGCCGGTGCTGATGCTGACCGCGCGCGACGCACTGGAGCAGAAGCTGACCGGCTTCGAGTCCGGCGCCGACGACTACATGACCAAGCCGTTCGCGCTGCAGGAACTCAGCGCCCGCCTCGAGGTGCTGGCGCGGCGCGGCAAGGGCCCGCAGAGCCGCGTGCTCAAGGTCGTCGATCTCACCTACAACCTCGACACGCTCACCGTCAGCCGCGCCGGCAAGGCCATCCAGCTCAACCCGATCGGCCTGAAGCTGCTGCAGGCGCTGATGGAAGCCAGCCCCTCGGTGGTCACCCGCCACGACCTCGAGCAGCGCGTCTGGGGCGAGGAACTGCCCGACAGCGATTCGCTGCGCGTGCACATCCACGGCCTGCGCGCCGTCATCGACAAGCCGTTCGAGAAGCCGCTGATCCACACCCGGCACGGCATCGGCTACCGCATGGGCGATCCGGATGCAGACCTCACGGCGTAAGCTGCGCAGCCGCATCTTCATCTCCTTCGCGCTGTTTGGAATTGCCCTGACGTCGCTGTTTGCGGCGAGTGCGATTTATTTGCGCGACCGGCTTGAAAATCAGCTGCTGGGCAATTCGCTGGAGCGCAATCTCAACGGCTACGCCAAGGCGTTTTACGCCGACCCGGACGTGCCGATCCAGCTGCCGCTGGACAAGGTCAGCGGCATTGTCTACAGCCAGCGCAAGTTCTCCAACGTGCCGTTTGCCTGGCGAGACCTCAGCAACGGCGTCCACGACATCACAGAAACGCGACCGGACGGCAGCATCGAGGAATACAAGCTGGGCGTCCGCAAGGACCCGCATTACTGGTTCTTCGTCAAGTACGACAGCTCACAGCTGCTGAAAAGCCAGCAGCGCCTCAAGTACGCGCTGGTCGCAGTCGTGATCGTCTTCGCCGCACTGTCAGTGCTTATCGGCGCTTGGCTGTCCATGCGCGTGATCAGTCCAGTCACCAATCTCGCCCAGCGCCTGCGCACCTCGCGCCGCAGCGGCGCGCTGCAGCCGCTGGCGCCGCATTTCGCCGACGACGAGGTCGGCGAGCTGGCGCGCGCGCTGGACGACTACGCCGCGCGGCTGACCGGACTGGTGCAGCGCGATCGCGAGTTCAACGCCGACGTCAGCCACGAGCTGCGCACGCCGCTGGCGGTGATCGCCAGCACGGTCGAGCTGATGCTGTCCTCGCCCGACCTGAGCGACAAGCTGCGCGAGCGCCTGCGGCGCATCGAGCGCGCTTCGCGGCAGGCGGCGGAGATGATCGAGGCGCTGCTGCTGCTGTCGCGCGCCGAACGCCAGGGCCCGGTGGACGGCGAGACCACCGACGTCGCCCGGGTGGCCGCCGACGTGATCGAGCTGCAGCGCCCGCAGCTGGGCAGCAAGCCCGTGCACGTGCACTTCGAGATCGAGGCGCCGCTGGCGGTCAACGCGCCCTCGTCGGTGGTGTCGGTGGCGCTGGCCAACCTGATCGGCAACGCTTTCAAGTACACCCAGGCCGGCGACGTGCGCGTGCGCGTGCAGGCCGAACGCGTGCTGGTCGAGGATTCCGGCCCCGGCATCAAGTCCGAGGACACCGAGCGCCTGTTCGAGCGCGGCGTGCGCGGCGAGGGCGCCACCGGCAAGGGCGCCGGGCTGGGGCTGGCCATCGTGCGCCGGCTGTGCGAACTGTACGGTTGGACGGTGCGGCTGATGCCGCGGCCCGAAGGCGGTGCGGTCGCGGTGCTGGCTTTCGTGACGATGCCGGCGCGACCGCGCGCCTGATCCGGCCGCTCAGGTCACGACCGGCTCCAGCCAGCCCCAGCGGTCCTCGGTGCGGCCGTCGAACAGGCCGAAGAACAGCGCCTGCAACTGTCGCGTCAGCGGACCGGCCTTGCCCGCGCCGACGGTCTTGCCGTCCACCGAGCGGATCGGTGTGATCTCGGCGGCGGTGCCGCACATGAACACCTCGTCGGCGAGATACAGATACTCGCGCGGCAGGTCGCGTTCGACGACCTTGATGCCGGCCTGCTCGGCCAGCGTCATCAGCGTGTGGCGGGTGATGCCGTTGAGGATCGCGGCGCTGATCGGCGAGGTGTGCAGCGCGCCGTCGATCACCAGGAACAGATTCTCGCCGGCGCCTTCGCTGAGCAGGCCGGTCGAGGCCAGCGCGATGCCCTCGCCGAAGCCCAGCCGGCGCGCCTCGCGCGCGATCAGCTGACCGGAAAGATAATTGCCGCCGGCCTTGGCGCCGGCCGGAATGGTGTTGGGCGCGAAACGCTGCCAGCTCGACACGCAGGCGTCGATGCCCTGCTCCAGCACGCCGTCGCCGAGATAGGCGCCCATCGGCCAGGCACCGACCGCGACATCGGTCGGACACTCGGCGGACAACCCGAAGCCGCCCAGGCTGCGGAAGGCCACCGGACGGATGTAGGCGGCGCCGAGGCCGTTGGCCTGGATCACCGTGCGGCAGGCGGCGGCAATCTCTTCGCGCGCGTACGGCATCGGGATGTCGTAGATATGCGCCGAGTTGAACAGCCGCTTCACGTGCTCGGTCAGGCGGAAGATCATCGCGCCACGCGGCGTGGCGTAACTGCGGATGCCCTCGAACACCGACGATCCGTAGTGCAGCGCATGCGCCATCACATGGGTGGTGGCCGCGGCCCAGGGCTTGATCGCGCCGTTGTGCCAGATGTGTTCGGGGTACTGCTGGGCCATGGTCCGTGCTCCGCGGAAAACGCGCCATGATAGCGGGAGTGGAAAGTTGAGAGTGGGCAATGACACTCTGTGTCGGCGTGGGGCCGGACCCTTCGCTGCGCTCATGGTGACAACGGAGTTGTCACCCTGAGGGCGAAGCCTGAAGGATCCCGGGCCAGAGATTTGCGACCCTGCGTATCTGGTCCGCGCGAGGGGGTGCGAAACGCGGTACCAGATGCTTCGGCCTGCGGCCTCAGCATGACAAGCGAGGGCGCCCGCACGGGCCGGGAGAAAAGGCAAGTCTCAAGAAGCGGCGCAAACCTCTCTTTTCCCATCTCCGAGCTGTCATTGTCAGGGTTGCAACCACCAGCAGCCGCCGATATCGCTTAGTGTGAAGACGGCGCTGCTGCCATCCTGACCGGTGAGGGTCAGTTGCGGCGGAGCGGCGGCGACGCTGGCAGCGTTCGCGGGCGCAAACGCACTGGTGGGCGCAAAGGCGTTCGACGGCGCGGACGACAACGCCAGATCATTGACCGGCTGCCGCACCAGCACCGCCAGGAGGCGCAGGGCATCGACAGCGCCACGCTGCGTATCGCCGTTCCACAGCATCAGGCCGGCAAGCTTGTTGACGTCGCGCTCCTGCAGCGCCAGCGCAACGCGGTCGCGCAGCTCCTGCGGCGACAGCGGGCACAGATGCAGGGAGGGGCCTGCGGGTGCCGCCGATCCCGCCAGCGCCGGCGCCATCACCAGTGATTCGTCGGCGCAGGGCTTGGCGGTGAACACCGGCTCGCCGTCGCGGCCGATGCAGCGATGAATCGACTGCGGCTGCAGTTGCGCAACCGCGGCCGTCGCCGCTGGCGCCGGCAGCGGGCTGGCCGGCAGGACGATCAGCAGGGCGGCAAGCAGCGTGCGCATGCCGCAAGCTTAGCGGGCCGCTCGCACCCTGGCGCTCAGCGCAGGCGTTCGAGCACCGCCTCGGTGGGCCTGGCGAGGTTCAAGGTGTAGAAGTGCAGTTCGGGCGCGCCGCCGTCGAGCAGGCGTCGGCACATGGCTGCGACCACGTCGGCGGCGAACGCGCGGATCGAGATGACATCGTCCCCATAAGCCTGCATGCGGCGCACGATCCAGCGCGGGATCTCGGCGCCGCACAAATCCGAAAAACGGCGCAGCTGGGCGAAGTTGGAGATCGGCATGATGCCGGGCACGATCGGCACCTCCGCGCCCAGCTGCCGCGCCTCGTCGACGAAACGGAAATAGGCGTCGGCGTTGAAGAAGTACTGCGTGATCGCGCCATCGGCGCCGGCCTCGACCTTGGCCTTGAAGTGGCGCAGGTCGATATGCGCGTCGTCCGCCTGCGGATGCGTCTCGGGGTAAGCCGCCACCTCGATGCGGAAATGCCGGCCGTGCTCGGCGCGGATGAAGCGCACCAGATCGGCGGCATAGCGAAAGTCACCCGCCGTGGCCATGCCCGAGGGCAGATCGCCGCGCAGCGCGACGATGCGGCTGCAGCCGAGCGCGCGATAGCGCGCCAGCAGCTCTGCGATCTCCAGCCGCGTCCCGCCCATGCACGACAGATGCGGCACCGCGTCGAGCCCGTGCTGCTCGCGCAACAGGCGCACGGTGTCCGGCGTGTAGCTCAGTGTCGAGCCGCCGGCGCCGAAGGTCACCGACACGAAAACCGGCGCATGCGCCTTCAACCGCACCACCGCGCGCTCGAGCTGCTGCCGCTGCTCGTCGGTCTTGGGCGGGTAGAACTCGAAGGAAACGGGAACCGGGAACCGGGAGCCGGGAGCCGGAGAGCCTTGCAGCGAATCGCTCGTGCCAGTCATTTTCCTTCCACACATCGAGGCCGTAGTGCAACGGCGGCGTGGCTTTCCGGCTGCCCATTCCCGGCTGCCGGCTGCCCACTCAGTACCGATAATGCTCGGGCTTGTACGGCCCCTCGACCGGCACGCCGAGATAGTCCGCCTGCTCGGCGGTGAGCGTGGTCAGCTTGACGCCGATCTTCTCCAGATGCAGGCGCGCGACTTCCTCGTCGAGTCTCTTGGGCAGGATGTAGACCTTCGCCTCGTAGCAATCCCTGTTCGCCCACAGATCGATCTGCGCCAGCGTCTGGTTGGAGAACGAGTTGGACATCACGAAGCTGGGGTGGCCGGTGGCGCAACCCAGGTTGACCAGGCGGCCCTCGGCCAGCAGGAAGATCGAGTTGCCCTTGGCAAACGTGTACTTGTCCACCTGCGGCTTGATGTTGAGCCGGGTGGCGCCGGAGCCGTTGAGCCGGTCGACCTGGATCTCGTTGTCGAAGTGGCCGATGTTGCAGACGATCGCCTGGTCCTTCATCGCCTGCAGGTGCTCCAGCGTCAGCACGTCCTTGTTGCCGGTGGTGGTGACGTAGATGTCGCCGCGGCCCAGCGTGCTCTCGACGGTGTTGACCTCGAAGCCCTCCATCGCCGCCTGCAGCGCGTTGATCGGATCGATCTCGGTGACCACCACGCGCGAACCGTAGGCGCGCAGCGAATGCGCGCAACCCTTGC
>JAJYMF010000322.1 GCA_021787175.1 Pseudomonadota bacterium
GGGTTTGCCGCGGCCTGCGGACTGGTGCTGGTGGGTCTGGGCCTGCTCAGCCACGGCAGTGTCTACGGCACCGGCTACGACCAGGCGCGCGCCCTGCTGCAGCACGAGGCGCACGCGCCCGGCGAAAGTTTCGGCGCGCTCAAGCTGCTGGCCAACATCGTCTCCTACTGGGCGTGGATTCCCGGCGGCCTGTTCTCGCCGGCGCTGGCCGTGGGTACGGGTCTGGGTCACAACATCGCGCCGCTGTTTCCGCACGTCGATCCGGCGGCGGTGATGCTGCTGGGGATGGCCGGCTACCTCGCCGGCGTGACCCAGACGCCGCTGACCGCGGCGGTGATCTCGCTGGAGCTGACCAACAACCAGGGCCTGGTGCTGCCGATCATGGCGGTGTGTCTGCTGGCGCGCGCCAGTTCGGCGCTGCTGTGCAAGAAGCCGGTCTACAGCGCCTTCGCCGACCGCCTGGTGGCCGACTACGAACGCCAGCGCGCCGCCGGCTCCGGAACCGCCGCATGAACGCCGCCTGCGGCCTGCTGCTGCACGCGCGCCTGGCCACGCTCGAAGGCGACGATTGCGGTCTGCTCGATGACGGGGCCCTGGCGTGGCGCGACGGCCGCATCGCCTGGGTCGGTGCCGGCCGCGATCTGCCGCGCGAGTTCGACGACCTGCGCGACGACGCCATCGATACCCGCGGCGCGCTGGTCACTCCGGGCCTGATCGACTGCCACACGCACCTCATCTTCGCCGGATCGCGCGCGGACGAGTTCGAACGTCGCCTGCAGGGCGAAAACTATGCCGCGATCGCCGCGTCCGGCGGCGGCATCCTCGCCACCGTGCGCGCGACCCGCGCCGCGGGCGAAGAGGCGCTGCTGGCGGCGGCGCTGCCGCGGGCGCGGGCGCTGATCGCCGACGGCGTGACCACGCTGGAGATCAAGTCCGGCTACGGCCTCGACCTCGCCGCCGAGCTCGGCATGCTGCGCGTCGCACGCCATCTCGGCGCAGAGCTGGGAATCGGCGTGCGCACCACCCTGCTGGCGCTGCACGCGTTGCCGCCGGAGTTCGCGCACGACCGCAACGGCTGGATCGATTTCGCCTGCGACACCTTGCTGCCCGCCGCCGCCAGAGCCGGGCTGGCCGACGCCGTGGACGCCTTCTGCGAGGGCATCGCCTTCACGCCGGCCGAAGTGCGGCGCCTGTTTGCCGCCGCCCGCGCGCTGGGTCTGCCGGTCAAGCTCCACGCCGATCAGCTCGGCGACAGCGGCGGCGCGGCGCTGGCCGCGGAGTTCGGCGCGCTGTCGGCCGATCACATCGAATACAGCGATGCGGCCGGCGTCGCCGCGCTGGCCGCCGCGGGCACGGTCGCGGTGCTGCTGCCGGGCGCTTTCTACACCCTGGGCGAAACGCGCCTGCCGCCGGTGGCTGCGCTGCGCGCGCACGGCATACCGATCGCGGTCGCCACCGACCTCAATCCCGGCACCTCGCCGCTGGCTTCGCTGCGGCTGGCAATGAACATGGCCTGCACGCTGTTCCGGCTGACGCCGACGGAGGCGCTGCGCGGCGCGACGGTCAACGCCGCGCGCGCGCTGGGTCTGGCCGACCGCGGCCGGCTGGCGCCGGGGCTGCGCGCCGATTTCGCGCTGTGGGATGCCGGGCATCCGGCCGAACTGGCGTACTGGATCGCCGGACCGCGCGCGCGACAGGTGGTCGCCGGCGGGCGCCGCGTCGTCATCGGAAACGCCGCACCCTGAAACGCAAAGCCCCCGCGCGAGCGGGGGCTTGGTGCCGCGGTGACGACTGCGATCAGGCCGACTTCTTCTTCGGTGCCGCCTTCTTCACCGCCGGCTTGCTGGTCACCACGGCCTTGGTCGCGACGACCGTCTTTTCCTTGTGCGGCCGGGTGTTGCCGTAGCTGCCGCGGTAGGTCTTGCCGCGGGTGGTCTTGCGATCGCCCTTGCCCATCGATGGATCCTCGGAGAATGCGTGATTCGGGTGACGGCAGGATACCAGCCGCCGCCCGCGAGCGCCTAGCCGGACGTGCAGCCCCGTCCGGCGTGATCGCTGCAGGCGCTGCGCTCGATTTCGACCGTGACGTGGCCGATCGCATAGCGATCGTGCAGCGCGGCCTTGACCGCGCGCAGCGCATGCTCGGCATCCGCCTCGCCGGCGATGAGCACATGCAGGGTGGCCATGCGCTGGCCGCTGGCGATCTGCCACAGATGCAGATGATGCACGTCGCGGATCGCGGGATCGGCATCGCGCAGCGCCAGCGCCATCGCTTCGGGATCGAGGCCCTCGGGCGTGCCCTCGAGCAGGATGTGCGTCGAGCGTCGCAGCAGGACGAAGGCGCTGCGCAGCAGCAGCGCGCAGACCAGCAGCGACAGTGCCGGATCGGCCCACAGCCAGTGCCCCCAGCGCACCAGCAACGCCGCCGCCACGGTGGCGACCGACCCCAGCAGGTCGCCCAGCACGTGCAGGTTGGCCGCCGCCATGTTGACGTCGTCGTGGTCATGCTCGTGCAGCAGCCGCAGCACCAGCGCGTTGACCACCAGACCGACGACGGCCACCGCGAGCATCACCCCGGACAGGATCGCGTGCGGCGTCAGCAGGCGCTGCACCGCCTCCCACGCGATCCAGCCGACCAGCAGAAACTGCGTCAACGCGTTGACGAAACCGGCCAGCACCTCGAACCGCGCGTAGCCGAAGCTGCGGCGCGTATCGGCCTGGCGTAGGGCCATGCCGGCGCTGGCCCAGGCCAGCCCCAGCGCCAGCGAATCGATCAGCATGTGGCCGGCGTCGGCGAGCAACGCCAGCGACCCGGAAAACAGCCCGCCCGCGGCCTCCGCCACCAGCATCAGCAAGGTCAGGACGAGGGCGATGCCCAGCCGTGCGCCGCGGCGATGGCCCGCGGAGCCGACATGCTCGAATTCGTGATGGTGGTCCGCCGCGGCCGATTCGATGGCGACGCGGGGATCAACGTGCGGCGAAGTCATGCAGCGCATGCTAGGCGGCGCGCGCGCCGTTACACAATCACCCGCGCGGGCTGCAGGCCGTGCAGGACGCCGCCCCGTCGCGAGCGAACAGCCGCAGATTGAGCAGATGCGCACTCGCCACCAGGCCGCCGCCCAGCACCATCAGCAGCGGATGCCAGACCCGTTCGCTGCTGCAGAGCAGACCGGCCAGCAGCAGCAGGAAACCGGACGCCGCCAGCAGCAGCGCACGACGCCGGCGATGCTGCTGATAACCCCGCGTCAACGTGCTCGTCGCGAGCAGCGCGGCGAACGCGACGAAGCCGACGTCAAAACCGTGGCCGCCCAGCAAACCCAACCCGATCGCCGGCAGCAACGCCAGCGCGAACGGCAGCGCGGCGCAGTGGATCGCGCACAGCAGCGATGCCGTCGCCGCAACACGATCGGCACGATGCCAGTCGTGCGCGCGGTTCGCGGCGGGAGCGGTGGAAGAAGGCAATGGCGCAGCCATCCATGTATGTTACATAGTAACAATCGAGGCCACAAGCCATGGCCGCCCGGACACCCGCTGCGATCAGCCGATACGGCAGCGAGCACAGAGTCCGTGGACTTCCAGCGTTTGCGATTTCGGACGGAAGCCGCGACGACCGGCCTCCGTCTCGATCAGGCCGGCGACGGCGCCGCCGTCGCACAGCTCCTCGGCGTCCTGGCAGCCGTCGCAGATCAGGAACGGCACCTGGTGCGCCTCGGCCGGATGGTGGCAGGAGACGAAGGCGTTGATCGATTCCAGCCGATGGATGAAGCCGTGTTCGAGCAGGAAATCCAGCGCGCGATAGACCGTGGGCGGCGCGGCGGAGGTGTGGCGCTCGCGCAGGCGTTCGAGCAGATCGTAGGCCTTGACCGGACGGCCCGCTTCGGCGACCAGCGCCAGCACCTCGCGCCGCGACGGCGTCAACCGCAACGCACGCTCGCGACAGACGTCCTCGACCTCGCGCAGGTAGCTGTCGGCGCGATGGGCGTGGCGGTGAACGTGGCGGATGCCGGCGAGGTTCATGCGGGAAGTCCTGTGCGAAGGTTATCACCGCGATCCTGTGGCCATCCGCCGCGGCGAGGCGGCGGGTGATCCCGAACCGGCGTCCTGCGGAAAGCGCTGCGGCAAGACCTGCGTGGTCAGTGCGGGGCGGCGGCACGCGCCAGCGCGTCGTCGATGCGGCGCAGGGCCTCGTCGCGGCCGGCAAGGTAGATCGTGTGCTCGATCGAGGGCGACACCGCGGTGCCGGTGATGGCCACGCGCAGCGGCTGCGCGACCTTGCCCATGCCGACGCCCTGCGCCGCGGCGATCCGCTCGATCGCGCCGTGCACGGATTCCGGACTCCATGCGGGCAGCGCCGCGAAGGCGGCATGCGCCGCGGCCAGCATCGTCGCGGCGCCGTCGACCCTGAGGTGCTTCTCGACCGCCCTGGCATCCCATTGCGCGATCGGCGCGTACCAGATGCGCGCCCGCTCGGCCATTTCCTTCAGCGTCTGCACGCGGTCGCGCAGGGCGATGATGACGTCCGCCGGCGCCGGGCCGCCGGCCGGATCGATGCCGGCCGCGCGCAGGTGCCACTCGAACTCGGGCGCCAGCGCGGCCGGGTCGTCGGTCTTGAGGTAATGCTGGTTGAGCCAGCCCAGCTTGGCCAGATCGAAACGCGAGGCGGCCTTGTTGACGTCGGCGATGTCGAACAGCGCGATCATCTCGGCGATCGAGAAAATCTCCTGATCGCCGTGCGACCAGCCCAGCCGCACCAGGTAGTTGAGCAGCGCGTGCGGCAGGTAGCCGTCGTCGCGGTACTGCATCACGCCGAGCGCGCCGTGGCGCTTGCTCAGCTTCTGCCCGTCGGGGCCGAGGATCATCGGCAGATGCGCGAAATCCGGCACCGGCGCCCCCAGCGCGTGGTAGATGTTGATCTGGCGCGGCGTGTTGTTGACGTGGTCGTCGCCGCGGATCACGTGGGTGATGCGCATGTCGATGTCGTCGACCACGACGCAGAAGTTGTAAGTGGGATAGCCGTCGGAGCGGAAGATCACCAGGTCGTCGAGTTCGCTGTTGCTCCACTCGACCCGGCCCTTGACGCGGTCATCGAACACCACCGTGCCCGCATCGGGGTTGCGGAAGCGGATCACCGGCGTGATCCCGGGCACCGGCTCGGCGTGCGTGCGGCAATGGCCGTCGTAGCGCGGTTTCGCACCCGTGGCCAGCGCCTGCGCTCGCAGGGCGTCCAGACGCTCGCGCGAACACCAGCAGCGATAAGCCTTGCCGGCCGCGATCAGGCCCTCGGCGACCTCGCGGTAGCGGTCCATGCGCGCGGTCTGGAACTCCGGACCTTCGTCCCAGACCAGGCCCAGCCACTGCATGCCGTCGAGGATCGCCTGCACGGCGGCGTCGGTGGAGCGCTCGCGGTCGGTGTCCTCGATGCGCAGGATGAACTGTCCGCCCCGGTGGCGCGCCTGCAACCAGCAGTACAGCGCGGTGCGCGCGCCGCCGATGTGCAGATAACCGGTGGGGCTGGGGGCAAATCGGGTGCGGACGGTCATGAGCGCCGGTCAATCAGGAAGCGGACGACGAGTTTAACGGATGCCTGTGCCGCGCCCGCCGGCCTCCGGTTGCAATTGTTGACCTCGAAAATCCGTCATTTGGATTGACCGGCCCCGGCGGACTACGACAATGGCGGCGAGATTGCATGGTCAGGGGAAACGGGCCACGCCCGTCAGGGAGACCGTCATGACGCACTACACGCTCGCTCTTTCGTGCTTTTCCGATGTCGACGCCGCCGCCGTGGGCCGCTGCCTGGGCGATCGCGAGCACGCGTTGGCCGCACGCTGGACGCTGGCCGACGAGGCCGGCGCCGATGTGGTGCTGGTCGACATCGACAGCGTCTGGGGCCACATGGCCTGGCTGAAGGCCGGAAATGCCGGCCGACACGCCGTTGCCTACAGCGACAACGGTGCGCCGCGCGAAGGCGGCCCACTGCTCGGCAAGCCGTTGACCGCCGCCGCGCTGGCCGGCGTGCTGCAGCAGATGGAATCGGCGCTCGGTCCGCGCCAGCCGCGAACCATCGTCATG
>JAJYMF010000228.1 GCA_021787175.1 Pseudomonadota bacterium
CCTGATCGACACTGGTGACGGCTGTCGGTGATGGCGCGGATGCGCAGGTCCAGGCCGGCGTCCGCGCGCAGGCGCGCCTGCGCCGCGCGCAGTTGCTCGAGCAGGGCGCTGCCGATGTGGCCCGGCCCGATCACGCCGATGCTGAGGATCTCGCCGGACAGCAGGAACGCCGCGTGGGCGGCGCGCAGCGCGCGCGCCGCGTCGGCGCTGGATACGGCGAGCGAGATGCTGCGCTCGCTGGCGCCCTGGGCGATCGCGCGCACGTTCACCCGCGCGCGGGCGACGCCCGTGAACAGTCGCGCGGCCACGCCGGGCGCACCGGCCATGCCGTCGCCGACCGCGGCGAGAATGCTGATGTCGCGTGCCAGCGACACGCCCTGCATCGTGCCGGCGGCGATCTCCGCCGCGAATGCCGCACCGAGGGCCGCATGCGCCGCGTCGGCATCGGCGTCGCGGATCACGCAGCAGATCGAATGTTCGGACGATCCCTGCGAGATCATCGTCACCGACACGCCCGCTGCACGCAGGGCCCCGAAGGCGCGCTCGGCGGTGCCCGGCACGCCCAGCATGCCGGCGCCCTCGAGGTTGAGCATGGCCATGCCGGAGATGGTGGTCAGCCCCTTGACCGGTGCGTCGGCGACGCTGACGGCAGCGATGCGCGTTCCCGGGTGATCGGGCCGGAAGGTGTTGCGAATGCGGATCGGCAGGCCGCGCCGCATCGCCGGGATCAGGGTCTGCGGATGGATGACCTTGGCACCGAAGTAGGCCATCTCGCAGGCCTCGTGATAACTGAGTGTCGCCAGCGGAACGGCCTCGGGGACCCGGCGCGGATCGGCGCTGAGCACGCCGTCGGTGTCGCCCCAGAGGGTCAGATCGACTGCATCGCCGAGGGCGGCGAAGATCGCCGCCGAGTAGTCGCTGCCGTTGCGGCCGAGGGTGGTGGCGCGGCCGTCGGCATCGCGCGCCACGAAGCCGGTGACGATCACGCGCGCGGTGGCGTGTCGCGTGCGCCATGCGGCCCACGCCGCCGTGCTGCGTTCCCAGTCCACGTTGGCGCCGAGTTCGCCGTGTCGCACCGTCAGCACGTCGCGCGCGTCGAGGAGTGCGCACTCAAAGCCGTCGTGGTGCAGGCGTGCGGCCAGCAGATGCGCGCAGCAGAGCTCGCCGAGGCCGTGGATCTCGGCGCGCATCGCGGCCGGCCAGTCCTCCGCCCCGGCCCGCTCTGCGGTCTGCGCGAGCCGTGTGAACTGTTGCCGCAGCCACTGCTCCAGTGCCGGCCGGCGCAGGGGTTCGGCCGCTGCCAGATGGCGCAGCTGCAGCGTATCGATCAGCGTGGCGCGTTCCGCCGCAGGCATCTGCGGCCGCAGCGACACCAGCGTGTCGGTGACGCCGCGCATGGCGGACACCACGATGATCTGCGCCGGTTCATCGCTGGTGCGCAGAAGCTCCGCCACCCGCGCATGGCAGGCGGCGTCGGCGAGGCTCGAACCGCCGAACTTGTGCACGTGCGGCCGTGGCGCCGCGGCATCGGCGCGGATGGGGGCAGAGGATGGTGGCGGCATGACGCGGATCTCCGTGATGAGACCCGGCCGGTATCGCGGGGGAAAGTGACCAGACGCCTTCCGCCGCGGGGTCGGCGGGGTCGGTGTCTGGCTCTGGAACTAGCTCAGCACGCGCACCCGCCGCTTCCGGTCGTGCCGGTCACGGTCGTCGTCGTGGTGGTGTGCCGGATTTCGCCCGTCGATGACCCGCAGCACCGCGGTGAAACCCGCGGGGACGCCGGACGTGGGCAACGGGACGAAAGGCGGTGCATGGCCGCAGTCAGCCTGCGCGGTGCGCTCTTGTCAAGAGCGGGGTGCGCGCGACGAGGCGTGCGCGGGAAATCAACAGACGCCCGGCAGCCGCCGCCAGGTGCGCCGGCAATAGGCGCGATAGCGCTCGCCGAGCGCGGCCGTCAGTGCCGCTTCTTCCTCGCGGATGCGGCAGGGGTAGATCACCAGCGCCACGCCCATGAGGATGAAGCCCGCGATCTGCAGCGGCACGGCGGGCCGCATGCAGCCGAAGGAGCCGTAGGCCACCCGATCCCGAGTGCCCATACCGTCAGGTTGCCGACCACGATCAACCGCAGCGAATGGCGGTGGAGACGGTGCGCGTCACTGCTCGAAGAAAACCGCACGCCCCCGTCCCGTTTCCTTGGCGCGATACATGGCGGCATCTGCCTGGCTGAGTGCAGCCTCCGGATCCATTTCATCGAACCCCAGAAGACGTATTCCGATGCTGGCGCCAACGCGCAGCGTCTTGCCTTTGAACGAGATTTTCTTGTTTATCATGCCGATCATTTTTTCAGCTGTTCGCAATGCCCTGCCGCGCGCTGTTCGCTCGTCGCCACAGAGGCGGTCGATCAGGATCACAAACTCATCTCCCCCCAGGCGGCCGACCACATCTTCGGAACGCGCGCTGGATCGCAGGCGCCTGGCGACTTCAACGAGAACCGCATCGCCCGCTTCATGTCCGTGCTCGTCATTTACACGCTTGAATCCGTCCAGATCGATCAGCAGCAGCGCTGCATGGTCCTTGTGCCGGATGCTGCCGGCTATGAGCCGTTGCAGATGTTCGGACAGCAGCCGGCGATTTGCCAGCTGGGTCAGCGGATCGGTCAGCGCCAGGTGGCGTATTTGCGCCAATGCGCCGTCCCTTGCATCAACGAAAGGCTTGATGACCCAGATATAGATTACGGGAGTGGAAAGCGCCGCCAGCAATACGGTATCGATCGCAGCCTCTGAATACGTATATTCTTCATGAAGAAGAGCCCGCAACAACAACATGATCAATAATTCCAGCGTCGCGATGATGACGCCGATCCGAGCGACCACCTGTCTTGTCGTCAGAGGGTTCATGGCATTTATGCGCCGGCAAGAAACGACTCCAAAGCGTGATTTGATCCCCAGCCCATCGGGTGCTCCGTGGCGCTTGCACCGCGCCTGCCCGGCTCGTTCGGAACCGCACAGGGCAGCCGCAGCCTAGTCCGGCGGCCACGTGCTGTCACTGGGGCAAACGACGCTGATGCCGTCCGCGCCCGAGCACGTCGCAAACGGAGGCGCCGAACGCTCCGACGCGGCCGGCCCGCCCAGGGCCTGGCCAGTCCGCTGTGCCGCCATGGCATATGACTTTCGGCCTATGCGACCACGCGGCACCCGCCTAGACTCGAAGACTCGTTTTCCGGGGAATCCGCCATGCGCCGCCTTGTTCCGATCAGCCTGATCGCGCTCGCCCTCAGCGCCTGCCAGTCGCAGCAGTCGTCCGCGCCCGTCGCGGCGTCACCGTCGAGTACCGGCGCCGCCGCGCCTGCCGCCAGCGCACCGGCGCCGGCCGCCTCCGTCGCGGCGCCGCGGGTGGCGCTGGCGCCGCAGATCAACGCGCCGGATTTTCTGGCCTTCGACCAGGCGCTGTCGTCGGATGCCTTCGGCGGACGCAGGCCGGGCAGCGCGGGTGAGACCCTGACGACGACGTATCTGGTCGATCAGTTCAAGCGCATGGGCCTCGAGCCCGGCAATCGCGGCTCGTGGTTCCAGAGCGTACCGGTGGTGTCGACCAACCTGACCAACACCGGCGTCAGGCTCGACGTACGCGAGGGCGGCGGCACGCAGACGTTCGCCTATGGCGACGAGATGATCGTCGGCACCCTGCAGGCCCGGCCGAAGGTGACGCTGAGGAACTCGCCGATCGTGTTCGTGGGCTACGGCATCGATGCGCCGCAGTGGCAGTGGAACGACTACCAGGGCGTCGACGTCAAGGGCAAGACGGTGATCGTGCTGGTCAACGATCCCGGCTACGCGACCGGCGATCCGCAGCTGTTCCGCGGCCGCGCCATGACCTGGTACGGGCGCTGGGTCTACAAGTACGAGGAGGCCGCGCGCCAGGGTGCGGCGGCCTGCTTCATCGTCCACACCACCGGCGCCGCGGGCTACCCGTGGACGGTGGTCAAGAACAGCTGGAGCGGCCCGCAGCAGAGCCTGCCGCCCAGCGTCGCACCGGGGCCTCGCCTCGCCGTCGCCGGCTGGCTGACGCATGACGCCGCCGCGCGCCTGTTCGCCAGGGCCGGGCTGGATCTGGACGCCCTGGCGAAACAGGCCGCCCAGCGCGGCTTCCGGCCGGTGCCGCTCGAGGCGACCGCGTCGATCACGCTGGACAGCGCGATCAGCCGCACGCGGTCGAACAACGTGTTGGCGATGATCAAGGGCAGCAAGTACCCCGACCAGGTCGTGGTGTACAGCGCGCACTGGGATCACCTCGGCACCGTCATCGGGCCGGACGGCAAAAAGGAAATCTTCCACGGCGCGATCGACAACGGCAGCGGGCTGTCGACGCTGTTCGAGATCGCCGACGCCTTCGCGCACGCCAAGGCGCCGCCGCAGCGCTCGGTGCTGTTCTTCATGCCCACGCTGGAAGAGGCCGGCCTGCTGGGCTCGCAGTACTACGTCGCGCATCCCGCGTTCGCGCTGGACAAGACGGTGGCCGACATCAACGTCGACGCCTGGCCGATCATCGGCCGCGCGCACGACATGACGGTGATCGGCTACGGCCAGTCGCAGCTGGAGGACGATCTCAAGAGCGTGCTGGCCGCGCAGCACCGCGTGATCACGCCCGAGGCCACGCCGGAGAACGGCTTCTACTTCCGCTCCGACCACTTCAACTTCGCCAAGGCCGGCGTGCCGGCGCTGATCGTCAGCTCCGGACTCGACCTGCTCAAGGGCGGCCGCGCCGCGGGCCTGGCCGCCGCGGCCGACTACACCGCGCACCGCTACCACACGCCCAACGACGTGTTCGATCCGCACTGGAACCTCGACGGCACGCTGGAGGACATCCAGACGCTGTACCTGCTGGGCCGCGATCTGGCCGACGGCGGCCAGTGGCCGGACTGGTATCCGGACAGCGAGTTTCGCGCCCGGCGCGAGGCGATGATGTCGAAGGCGGCCGGCAAGTAGGCGCAAGGCGATGCCGATGCGACGCCCGTGATGACGGGCGTCGCGAAACGCGCGCTGGGCGGTCCTGCCTGCATCCCGCCGTGGCGGAGCCGGCGTCGCCGGTGCCGAAAAGCCGGCGCTTCATGGCATCCTGTCCGCTTGCCCCGACGCCCGCGGTGGCCGCGGATCGCCCATGCTGCTGATGATCGACAACTACGACAGCTTCACCTTCAACCTCGTGCAGTACCTGGGGGAGCTGGGGCAGCAGGTGCAGGTGGTGCGCAACGACGCGCTGACGGTCGACGGAATCCGGGCCCTGCATCCCGAGCGCATCGTGATCTCGCCCGGGCCGTGCACGCCCAACGAGGCCGGGGTGTCGCTGGACGTGCTGCGCGAGCTGGCCGGCGCGGTGCCGATCCTCGGCGTCTGCCTCGGCCACCAGGCGATCGGCCAGGCGTTCGGCGGCAAGGTCGTGCGGGCGCGGCAGATCATGCACGGCAAGACCTCAGCGATCCGCCACACCGGTGCGGGCGTGTTCCGCGGCCTGCCCGATCCGTTCGCGGCCACGCGCTACCACTCGCTGGTGGTTGAAAAAGACAGCGTGCCCGACTGCCTCGAGGTCACCGCCTGGACCGAGCACGCCGACGGCCGCATCGACGAGATCATGGGTCTGCGCCACAAGACCTTGCCGATCGAGGGCGTGCAGTTCCATCCCGAATCCATCCTCACGCAGCACGGCCACGCCCTGCTGCGCAATTTCCTTGCGATATGAGCGCGCCATGAAACCCGTCACCATCACCCCGCACGAGGCGCTGCAGCGCACGATCGAGCACCGCGAGATCTTCCATGACGAGATGGTCGATCTGATGCGCCAGATCATGCGCGGCGCGGTGCCGCCGGCGCTGACCGCGGCGATCCTGACCGGCCTGCGCGTCAAGAAGGAAACCGTCGGCGAGATCACCGGCGCGGCGCGGGTGATGCGCGAGCTGGCGGTGCGGGTGGAGACGCCCGCGTATCCGCACTTCGTCGACATCGTCGGCACCGGCGGCGACGGCGCGCACAGCTTCAACATCTCGACCGCGTCGATGTTCGTCGCCGCCGC
>JAJYMF010000259.1 GCA_021787175.1 Pseudomonadota bacterium
CCTTGGGCAGACCCTGCGGCGGCTCGACCAGGATCAGGCCGTACATGCCGTTGGCGATGTGCATCGGCACCGGCGGCGTGGCGCAGTGGTAGATGTACAGGCCCTCGCGCATGGCCTTGAAGGTGAACACGCTCTCGTGCCCCGGCGGCGTCATGCTGACCGCCGCGCCGCCGCCCGGGCCCATCACCGCGTGCAGGTCGATGTTGTGCGCCATGTGCGAGTCCGGCGCGTTCTTCAGATGCAGCTCGACGGTGTCGCCCTGGCGCACGCGGATCATCGGCCCCGGCACGGTGCCGTTGAAGGTCCAGAAGTCGTAGCGCACGCCGTCGGCGATCTCCTTGACCACCTCGCGGGTCTCCAGGCGCACGATCACCCGCGCCGGATAGTCGCGATGGATCGGCGGCGGCACGTTGGGCGGCGCGACCATGGCCTCCTCGATCGGCGCGCCGCGCGGCGGACCGAGATCGGCGGGATCCGTGGCGGGTGCGGCACCCGCGGTTGCGGCAACGACAGTGAGCAACAGGCTGGAACAGGCAAGCGCGATACGTTTCATGACGGTCCCCTCGGGATGAACGACGACGCCGACGCTACTCCTTCGTATGACTTCCGTATTGATTTCGATCAGATCGCTGCGACCGCGTGCCGCAGCGCGGCGCGGCCCGCCGCCGCGCGCCGGCCGCGGCGGCGACGCTTGCTATCATCCGGCGCGCTCGCTCCGCGCCGCCAGATTCAGACCACACCGCCATGCAGACTCCGCGCCCCCAGCGTCCCGACCCGCGCGCGAATCCTATCGCCGACGACGGCAGCGAGGTGCGTTTCTGCAGCACCTGCGCCTTTTCCGGCGCCTGCGTGGCCGCCGGCTACGACAAGGCGCACCTGCGCGATCTGCACGTGCTGGTCGAGCACATCGGGCCGTTTCGCGCCGGCGAACACATCTTCCGCACTCACGACCCGTTCCGGGCGATCTACGCGGTGCGCGCCGGCCTGGTGAAAACGGTCGCGGTCGATCCGGAGGGCAACGAGCAGGTGCTGGGCTTCTACCTGCCCGGCGAGGTGGTGGGCCTCAACGCGATCTATCCCGAGCACTATCCCTGCGACGCGGTGACCCTGGAAACCGCGTACTTCTGCCGCTTCTCGTTTCCGGCGATCAGCGCGCTGGCGGCGCGCATGCCGGGCCTGCAGCAGCAGCTGTTCCGGCTGCTGTCGAAGGAGCTCGGCATGGCCTCGCTGCTGGCCGGCGACCACGCCGCCGAGGAGCGCGTCGCGGCCTTCGTGACCGACCTCGGCGAACGCCTGGCCGCGCAGGGCTTTTCCGGCACGCGCCTGCGGCTGAGCATGTCGCGCGTGGACATCGCCAATTACCTGCGCCTCGCCGCCGAGACGGTCAGCCGCATCTTCACGCGCCTGCGCGATCAGGGCCTGATCGCGCTGGAAGGCCGCGACCTCGAGATTCTCGACCCGCCCGGACTGCGCGCGCTGGCGCGCAACGTGCGCGAGCGCTGAACGCCTTGCAAGCGCGACGCGTTGTCGCAGGCGCAGTTGATCCAGGTCAGGAACCGACCCGCCGTTTTCTCCCAGCATGCCGCTGCCGCATCGGCGGAACCTGGGGAGACAGGGCATGAACGTTCCATCGACAGTCACGGGCCGCGCCGGCCCGCAGGACCGCGTCAGCCGGGTGCTGATCTGGATGCTGCTGATCGCGACCGTCGTCTGCTGGGGCGGCATGATCCTGGCCACCGTCGCCACCTACCGCCAGGTCGCGCCGCTGCCGCAGCGGATGGTCACGCGCGACGGCGCCACGGTGATGCGCTACGCCGACATCGTCGCCGGCAAATCGGGCTTCCAGCAGGCCGACCTGATGGACTACGGCAGCCTGTACGGCATGGGCTCGTACTTCGGCGAGGACTACACCGCCGAATACCTGGTCCAGCTCGGCCAGACGGTGCAGGATAACCTTGCGCAGGCGCGCTACGGCAAGCCGTTCGCGGGCCTGACGGCCGACCAGCAATCCGGCGTCACGCGGGCGATGCGCGCCGACCTGCAGGGCATCGATCTCAGCCAGCCCACGGTCCTGCTGCCCGATGCGGTGGCGCAGGCGCTGAACAGTCTGCGCGGCCGGATCGCGCAGTCCCTGCTGACCGACAACTTCGCCAAGGGCTACACCCGCGCCTACAGCCTGACCCCGGCGACCGCCGCGCAGACGGCCGACTTCCTGCTCTACTCCTCGCTGACCACGGTGGCACGGCGTCCGGGCAAGGACTATTCCTGGACCACCAACTGGCCCGCCGAGCCCCTGGTCGGCAACAGCCCGACGTCCGCCACGTTCCTGTGGACCTGGGCCTCGTTCACGATGGTGTTCTTCGCCATCGGCGCGGTGCTGGTGATCTTCCGCATGTTCATCGAGCCCAAGGCACCGAACGAAACCTACGAGCCGACCCTGCAGACGTTCGCCGCGCCCACACCCAGCCAGAAGGCGCTGTGGAAGTACTTCCTGGTCGTCGCGGCGGTGTTTCTGATCCAGATCGGCGCCGGCAGCATCCTCGCCCACTACTACTCCGAGCGCGCCAGCTTCTACGGCATCGACGTCGACCGCTGGCTGCCGTTCGCCTTCCTGCGCTCGCTGCACCTGCAGGCGCCGATCGTCTGGATCGGCGTCAGCTGGATCGGCGCGGGCCTGTTCCTGGCGCCCATCATCGGCAGGCGCGAGCCGGCCGGCCAGCGCTTGCTGGTCAACCTGATCTTCTGGGTGCTGGTGACGATCGTCGGCGGCGCCGTGCTCGGCAACTACCTCGGCATCATGGGCGTGATCGGCAAGCACTGGTTCTGGTTCGGCAATCAGGGACTGTCGTATCTGGAGCTGGGGCGTTTCTGGCAGATCCTGTTCTTCGTCGGCCTGCTGGTCTGGAGCCTGGTGCTGCTGCGCGCGTTCTGGCCGACGCTCAGGGCGCTGTTCAAGGAAGGCGGCTCGCTCTACAGCCTGTTCCGCATCGAACACCTGCTCTGGTACAGCACGCTCGGCGTGGCGGTGATCTACGTGTTCGGCATGATCCCGCTGGCCTCGCCCAACCCGTCCTTCGCCATCACCGACTTCTGGCGCTGGTGGGTGGTGCACCTGTGGGTGGAGTGGGCCTTCGAACTGTTCACCGCCGCGGTCACCGGCTACTTCCTGATGGCGCTGGGACTGGTGTCGCGGCAGCTGGTCGAGCGCGCGGTGCTGTTCGAATGGATCCTGATCCTGGTCAGCGGCATCCTCGGCACCGGCCACCACATGTACTGGGCCGGCGAGCCCGGCCTGTGGATCGGCGTCGGCAGCATGTTCTCGTTCCTCGAAGTGCTGCCGCTGTTCCTGCTGGTGCTGGAGGCGATCGATCAGCGCCGCCACATCAGGGAGAAGAAGGACTTCCCCTATCGCCTGGCCTATCTCTACATCCTCGGCTCGGCGTTCTGGAACTTCGTCGGTGCCGGCGTGTTCGGCGGCGGCACGCTCAATGCGCCGCTGGTCAACTACTACGAGCACGGCACCTTCCTCACCCTCAACCACGCGCACACCTCGATGTTCGGCGCCTTCGGCCTGCTCGCGCTGGGTCTGCTGTACATGGCGCTGCGCTATCTCAACGGCAACCGGCCCTGGAGCGACCGGCTCGGCGTGTGGGCGTTCTGGCTGTACAACGCCGGCCTGGTGATGTGGATCCTGTTCAACTTCTACCCGATCGGCTGGCCGCAGCTCGAGGCCGTGTACACGCACGGCTACGCCTACGCACGCAGCCTGCAGTTCTACGACACGACCCTGTTCTGGCAATGGATGCGCATGCCGGGCGACATCGTGTTCGCGGCCGGCGCCCTGCTGATGGCCTGGGACTTCATCGCCAAGCTGCTGGCGCAGCGCAAGGCCGTGCGGTCGGACTGAGCGGTATCGTCGAGGCACGCCCGTGTGCGGGCGTGCCTCGCGGTGGCGCCCCGGACAGCCGCGATTCGTGCTTGTCATCCGGAAGCCGGACCCTTCGCTGCGCTCAGGATGAAACGGTCACCCACGCCGGCTCTCGACGCCTGCCTGCGCAAAAAGCGAAGAGATAAGGGTGACAACTGCGTTGCCGGGCACGGCGAAGGGTCGAGCAGTTTGTCACCCTGAGCAACGCGAAGGGCCTTCCTCACAGCTGCGTTCCGGTTTTCGGGACGGCTCCCGCAGAGAAGATCCTTCGGGCTGCCTCTCAGGATGACACTGCTACTTGTGTTTGTGTCGTCCTGAGCGCAGCGAAGGACCTTTCTGGCCGCGGGCTCGGTGTGCGCGACCGTCTTCGGGTGTCAGGTCCTTCGGGCTTCGCCCTCAGGACGACAACGAAAGTTGTCACCCCGAGCGCAGCGAAGGGTCTGGCTTCAGAACGACAAGAAAAACGGGCACCCCGTGCTCCCGGCCACCGCGGGTGGCATTACCCCGTGCGGGCTTTCGCCCTGATCCAGATCAGCAGCCGAACCGGCACCTGCGGCGAGGATGTCGCATCCCTTCCCACGGCTGCCGCCATGAACCGCGCTCCGATCCCGATCGCCCCCCTCGCCCGCGCCGACGCCGCGCCGCCGTCGTTCACCGCGGTGTTCGCCGCCGCGCCGCACCGCCTGATGTTCTTCGCCGGCGCCAGCGCGGTGCTGCTGAGCATGCTGTGGTGGACGCTGGCGCTGGCCGCGGGCACCTTCGGCTGGAACACGTGGCCGCAGGCGCCGATCCCGGCGATATGGGCGCACGCGATGCTGGCGCAGTACGGCATGCTCGGCCCCTTCATCTTCGGTTTTCTGCTGACGGTGTTTCCGCGTTGGACGGGACAGCCGGATCTGAAGCGCCGTGCGTATGTGCCGGTGTTCGCCGGCGTGTTTGGCGGCTATCTGCTGGCGCTGCCGGGATTGCTGGACCTGCGTCCGCTGCTGGTGGCTGGCTTCGCGCTGATGCTGGCGGGCTGGATCTACGGCATCGCACGCCTGTTCGGCGTGCTGCGCGCGGCGCGCTCGCGCGATCGCTGGGCGTGGTCGATCCTGGCCGCGCTGACCCTGGGGGCGCTGGGTCTGGCGCTGTTTCTGGCCTTTCTGCTGGGCGCACCCCCCGAGCTGGCGATCGCTGCGATCCGCCTCGGCACCTTCGGCTTCCTGCTGCCGGTGTACTTCAGCGTGATCCACCGCATGCTGCCGTTCTTCTCGGCCAACGTGATCCCGGGCTACCGCACGGTGCGCCCGACGCGGTCGCTGCCGCTGCTGTGGATGCTGCTGCTGGCGCATCTCGGCTTCGGCTTCGCGAGCCTGCCGATGTGGCGCGCGCTGATCGACGCGCTGCTGGCGCTGTTTTTCCTCGGACACTGGATCGCCTGGCAGCCGTGGAAGGCGCGGCGCCCGGGCCTGCTTGCGGTGCTGTATCTGGCCTTTGCCTGGCTGCCGCTCGCGTTCGTGCTGTTCGCGCTGGGCGGGCTGCGCGGCGAGGGCGCCTACGGTGCGCTGGACATGGCCGCACTGCACGCGCTGACGGTGGGATTCTTCGGCTCGATGCTGGTGGCGATGGTGACGCGGGTGACGCACGGCCACTCCGGCCGGCCGCTGGCGATGGGCGCCGTCCCGTGGTTCACCTTTCTCGCCGTGCAGGCGGTGGCGCTGGCGCGCGTGATCGACGCGCTGGCGGGCGGCGGCGCACTGGCCTACACGCTGACCGCCGCGGCCTGGGTGGCGGCGTTCCTGCCGTGGGCGCTACGCTCGGCGTGGATCTATCTGTCGCCGCGGCGCGATGGCCGGCCGGGCTGAGCGCGCCTGCGCAGCCATCGCCCGCGACGATGGCCCCCGCATTCTGAAACAAGCGAGCCCGACGAGACCGACATGCCGCTGGTGGCCTGGTTTCCGCAGATCCTTGCCGTGCACGTCGGTACGGTGGCCGTCTCCGGCAGCCTGTTCGCGCTGCGCGGACTGGCGCGCATGGCCGGCTGGCCGATCGCCAATCACCCGGCACTGCGCTACTTCTCCTATCTCAACGACACCCTGCTGCTGACCGCGGCGATCCTGCTGACCCTGATCGTGCACCAGTACCCGC
>JAJYMF010000365.1 GCA_021787175.1 Pseudomonadota bacterium
TGCCTTCACGCTGAGCAACGGTTTCACCATCGTCGAGTACTACCTGGCGCGCGGCATGCAGGTGGACGACTTCGCGCCCAATCTGTCGTTCTTTTTCAGCAACGGCATGGACCCCGAGTACACCGTGATCGGCCGCGTCGCGCGGCGCATCTGGGCGCGCGCCATGCGCGAGCGCTACGGCGCCAACGAGCGCAGCCAGATGCTGAAATACCACATCCAGACCTCGGGCCGCTCGCTGCATGCGCAGGAGATCCAGTTCAACGACATCCGCACCACGCTGCAGGCGCTGTACGCGCTGTTCGACAACTGCAACAGCCTGCACACCAACGCCTACGACGAGGCCATCACCACGCCGACCGAGGAGAGCGTGCGCCGCGCGGTGGCGATCCAGCTGATCATCAACCGCGAGCTGGGGCTGAACTTCAACGAGAACCCCTGGCAGGGCAGCTTCGTCGTCGACACCCTGACTGACCTGGTCGAGGAGGCCGTGTACAAGGAGTTCGAGGCCATCAGCGAGCGCGGCGGCGTGCTCGGCGCCATGGACACCATGTACCAGCGCGGCAAGATCCAGGACGAGTCGATGGTCTACGAGCACAAGAAGCACGACGGCTCGCTGCCCCTGATCGGCGTCAACACCTTCCTGCCGCGCGAACACGCCGGCGAAGTCGCCACCAGCATCCAGCTGATCCGCTCGACCGAGGACGAAAAGCGCGCGCAGATCGAGCACGTCCGCACCTTCCAGCAGGCGCGCAATGCCATCGCCGCGTCGCCCGCCAAGGCTTGTCATCCTGAGCGCAGCGAAGGATCTGGCGCGCCCAACGCCCCCGGTTCCCTCACCACCCTCCAAACCACCGCCCGCGAACGCCGCAACCTGTTCGATCAATTGATGCAGGCGGTCAAGTACAACTCGCTGGGGCAGATCAGTCATGCGCTGTACGATGTGGGTGGGGAGTACCGGCGGAATATGTGACCGCGCTGTCCGAGGTTTTGGCGTTTCCATTCGTGGGAGGTAAAGTGGCTAAGCGACTCGAAGAGGTATTTGTCACGGAAGGCGTGCCTACCGACACTTTCGTTCCGCCGCCCAACTACAACGAAATTCTTGTCGACATTCGGAGTCCGGGTAAGCCCGTTGTGATCGAGGGGCAGTCTGGCACCGGCAAGACGACAGCGGTCAAGCGTATTCAGGCTGCGCTGGATCCCGGGGCGATGCCAACGTACTTGTCTGCACGTAAGACAAGAGATGTCGAACGCATTACCCGCATCGCCGAACGCTCCGAGAACGGCGCTTTCATCATCGATGACTTCCATCGACTCTCACCCGCGACGCGAACCGCATTGGCGGATTTGGCGAAGTTGGCAGCGGAGGAGTTCGACCTCGAGAATTACCCAAAACTCATCATTATTGGCATCAACGAAGTTGGGTCTGCATTGATTCAATTCGTTCCAGATATCGCGAAGCGAGTAGGCATACATCGAATCGCGCCGGCCAGTAAAGATCTAACGCTACGGCTCATTGAGAACGGCTGCGCGGCTCTAAATATTCGCTTCGAAAAGCCGGATGCGATATTTGACGAATCGCAGGGCGATTACTGGCTTACGCAGCAGCTGTGCCAGACCGCGTGCACGGTGGCCAATGTGTTGGAAGAAGGGCGTGACCAGGTCACAGTGCCAGTTGATCTTGCTCGTGTCAGAGCTGTTGTCGTCGAGCGGCTCCGCTCAGCGTATTACCCGGCCGTCAAAGAATTTTGTCGCGGCAGGCGCTTCCGCCCCAGCAACGATCCCTACTTCAAGATGTTGCGTGTCGTCGCGGAAGCCGGGCAGCCCGTCGTGGATTTGACGGCGCTTGCGAATAGCAATGACGAAGTTCGGGGCAGCATCAACAATATTAAGGATGCGCGCCTGGCCAATCTCCTCGACTCGAAGGAACTCGCTTCGCGCTACTTCTTTTACTCGCCCGAGACAACGACGTTTGCCGTCGAGGATCCGGCAGTCTTCTACTTCCTCCGTCATTTGGATTGGGATGCGCTACGGACCGATTGTGGCTTCCGAGGTCGAGATGACGCTTTTGAATTCGATGTGGCGATATCCTTTGCCGGGGAGAACCGTGATCTTGCAAAGTACATTGCTAATCAACTGCTTTCGCTCGACGTTCAAGTTTTTTACGACGAAAATTTCGAAACAAACTACCTCGGGAAGACTTGGAGTAAAGAGTTTGCGAGGATATTTGGTAGTGCCTCGCGCTATGTCGTATGTCTGCTTGATGCTCACCATCAAGAGAAGATTTGGCCGACGTTCGAGCGCGAAGTCTTTGCGCCACGAGTGCAGAGGGGCGAGGTGATTCCGATCTATTTAGATGACACCCCCGTTGTCGGTATGCCGAAGGATATCGTCGGGCTAATGTTCAAGGATCGTTCGGACGGATGGGAAGCCCGCGCGGACAACGATATCCTGTTCAAGCTGATCGACAAATTGGATTGATGATCTTGCCGCAGTGAACGGCGGTCGGCGCCGCAAAACCTGTTGGGTCAGCAAAACAGGGGTCAGAGTGCACTTTCTGCTGACTTGTTTCGCTTGTGCGGACGGCCGATTTTGTCGGGGCCGGCGCGGCGGGACAGTTGGGCTTCGATGGCCAGACGGAAGCGGTCGGGGCCGAGGGCGTGTTGGCGTTGCAGGTGGATGCGGATAGCGTCGATGTCGTCCTGGGCGAGTGTTTCCATCGCGAGCGTGCGGTAAGCGGCGCAGCGTTGCTCGCTGGTGGTACCGAGCGCGAGGTAGCTGGCGTGCGGCTGGATCAGCGGGTCATCACGGCCGAAGGCGTTGCAGGCGTGGCTCGACCAGGGGTAGTGGCGCGGGTCGGTGGTCATGCGGGCACGAACGGGGTTGAGTTCGATATAGCGATAGCAGTGCAGAAGGTACGTTTCCCGGTCCACCGGTGAGGACTTGTAGCGGCCTTCCCACAGCGTGCCGGTGCGGCGATAGCGGTCGTTGACGTAGCGCACGTAGCGTCGTCCCAGTGATTGCATGACGCGGGTAATCTGTCCGGCGGCCGTGGGTGTCATCAGCAGGTGCACGTGGTTGGTCATCAGCACGTACGCGTGCACGGCACACCCTTCGCGCAGCGCGATTTCGCGCAAGTCCTGCAGGTAGCGCACCCGGTCGACGTCAGTAAAGAAGCACGGTTGGCGATCATTGCCGCGTTGGACGACATGCTGCGGGATATGGGCGAGGTCGAGTCGTGGCTGGCGAGGCATGTGAGCGTCCTTGCTGTGACGCTCCAAGCCTGCCGGCATCGTGCGGCCGGGTCTATCGGCAAATGCCGGCTGCGCATGCGAGAAAGTGCACTCTGACCCCGGTTTCCCGACCCCGGTTTCCTTTCGGGCACGCTTGCTGCAAACGCCGCCGGTGCAAGCGCTCCGCTCCCGATGCCGGCTCTGGCAGGAGGCGGCTCAACAGAACGGCGTCAGGTTCACTTATCATGGCCAAGTGGACCTAATTCCAGGGGGCATTTCATGGGAATCAGAAATCTCCCGGTGGCGCTGACTCTGCTGGGGCTTCTGGCTCCGCTTCAATCACATGCAGCAGGCAATGACGAATATTTCAGGATCGTGAGATTCGGGCAGAGCTACCAGCTTTTCGTGGGCAAAAATAAGTGGGTCGATGTCTGGCTGCCCACTGGCCCGGGTGCACAGACTTGGAAAGTCGGCGACACGATCGAGGTGCGCTACAGCCCGACGCATGGGCTCATTGCCGAGAACACTCACCTGAGACAGGCAGGGCGGGTGATTGGTCTGCATGGCGTGGCCGACCCGATCAGTGCTGAACTCAAGCGCTGTCTGGCGGCCGGCCAGCACACCAACTTGCAGGCCAAGCTTTGCTATGCGGATGCGGTGACGGCGTGGCGCAGCATCGTTGCGCACGACCTGCAGCTGGCTGATGAGAAGGTGCCGGCGAGTGCCATGGTGCAAGCGTCCTCAGGGTCGCCATTTGGCATCGGGCGCGGTGTGACCGCGGGGACTGTCAAGGATGCGGCGCAGGCTTTCACGCAGGCGATGGACCAGCTGGTCGTGACCTATCAGGGGATCAACTATTACGCGTCGTATGACGCTGGCACGGGTTGGGATGTCGCTGCCGCTGCCAATGAAATCAAGTTCCTGAAGCAGGAGGACCAGGTGATCCTCGATCTGGTGCGCCGTGCCGCGCTCGGGAGCCGGAAGCCTTGAGTTGTAACGAGGCCCGAAAGGTGGCGGAGGCCATGGAGCCGATTTGATCGCCTCCGCGCCTTTTTGATTCCCCGGTTTATTCCTCACCTGCCGAATTCGCCTCACCACTGCGTCGCCAGCACGGCGCAGATGCGGCTGAGCCCGTCGACGTCCCTGGTATCCGACTCCTCGGCGGGCGAGTGCGAGTACTTGGTCGGCCAGCCGAGCGCCACGGCGTTGCTGCCGTAGCGCGTGTACACCGCGGCGTCGTTGCCGCCCCCGGTCACGCCGTACTGCACGGGGATGTGGTTCGCGCGGGCGAGGGCGACGACCCGCGCCACGTCGGCGGGCGGATCGACGTGGGACAGGTCGACCGCGCGCACGACGAAGCCCTTGCCGAGGGGAGTGTCGCCGTACCGCTGCGTCTCCAGAGGCGACTGGCTGCTGACGAACATGTCGACGGCGAACACGACATCCGGTTCCCGCCCGAGCTTGGCCACGCGCGCCGCGTAGGCCGCCGCGCCTTCCAGACCCACCTCTTCGCGCGTCGTCCACAGGAAGGTCACCTGGTGGCCGGGATACTTGCGGGCAAAATCGGGACCCAGCGCGCGGACGGCCCCGATCAGCGCCGTATCGCCGACGCGGTCATCGATGCTGCGGATCTGGAAGTGCGATCCGAGCAGCGGCCGGTAGGTTTTCGGAATCGTCAGGAAATCGCCCACGCGGATGCCGAGCTGCTCGGTTGCGGCGCGCGAGTCGGTGCCCACATAGGCCGCAGCCGACTTGTTCAGCGTGCTCAGCGCCGGCGGCCACTTGAAGCCCGGCCGGTCCCAGCCGGAGGGCAGCCCCAGCACCGCGCCGATGCTGCGCCCATCGGGCAGGTGCACCAGCATCACGTGGCCGAGGTAGTAGCGGCCATAGAACCCGCCGAGTTCGCGCACCACCAGCTCGCCGTCCTGCCGGATGCGCGTGACCTGATAGCCGATCTCGTCCATGTGCGCATCGAACAGGATCGTCGGCACGTGCACGCCCGGCACCGCATGACCGAGATGCAGCACGAGATTGCCTGCCGGATCGACGTGCGTCAGCCGCCGCGCCCAGGCGGGCAGCCGGCTGCGGATCGCCGCGCGGGTGCCCTGCTCATGGCCGCTCGCGCCGTACGCGGTAGTCATCGTCTCGAGCGTTTTCAGCACCTGCGCATGCGGCGCGGTGGCGTGATCGAGCAGCGGCATGCCGGTGCCCGCGGCCGGCGCCCGCGCGGCGTCGAAGGGATCGTTCGCCGCGCTCATGGCGGTCACCGGTTCGTCGATGTAGTCCTCGATCAGACGCGTCAGCCGGCGCAGGTCCGCCCGCGAGAACGTCTCGGCCGGCGTCACCGGATAGAGCGTCGGCACGCCGAGCAGGGCGAAATGCGGCGGCAGCGCGGGCTTGTCGCCGAAGCCGCCGATCACCAGTGGCTTGGCGGCGACGGTTTGCGCCGCGATGTGGTGCGCGAGCGCCAGCGACTGCAGCGCCTCGGGCAGGCTCGCCGTGCCCGCGGTCGGCGTCCCGATGACCACGCCGGCGCCCGGCAGCAGCCCCGGAATCGCGCCGCCCGCGGCGGGCGACTGCGGATCGATCCGTCCGACGAAGATCATCTCGTCGACCGGCTGTTCGGTGAGCAGTCGCGCCAGGCCCCGCCCTCCGAGCCATTGCTGGGTCACGAAGGCGATGGTCGTGGTTCCGCGGGCACGCGCGTCCGCGAGCCCCCGCGCGGCCTCGAGCAGGGCCTCCCAGCCGAAGCGATCGCCCGCCGCGGCACCCGCTTCGTCGTCGGCGCCGACGGTCATCGGCGGTTGTGCCAGACGTACCGGATCGA
>JAJYMF010000241.1 GCA_021787175.1 Pseudomonadota bacterium
GACGCAGGCCCCGGCGCGCGCGGCAGGCCCATCGTCAACCTGCTGCCGCTGGAAGCCGGCGAGAAGGTGCAGGCGGTGCTGCCGGTGCATGCGTTCGACAGCGGTCAGTATGTGTTTTTCGCGACACGGAGCGGCACCGTCAAGAAGACGCCGATGGCCGAGTTCGAGTATCGCCTGCAGCGCGGCAAGATCGCCATCAATCTCGACGATGGCGACGCGCTGGTCGACGTGCGGCTGACCGACGGCAAGCGTGACGTGATGCTGTTCGCCAGCAACGGCAAAGCGGTGCGCTTCGACGAGGAAGAGGTGCGGCCGATGGGCCGGACCGCGACCGGTGTGCGCGGCATGCGTCTGGCTGCGGGTGAGCAGGTGGTGAGCCTGATCGTGGCCGAGCAAGGCGACATTCTTGCCGCTACCGCGCGCGGCTACGGCAAGCGGACCGCGTTGAGCGAGTTTCCGCGCAAGGGCCGCGGCACACAGGGCGTCATCGCCATCCAGTGCTCCGAGCGCAATGGCCCCTTGGTCACCGTCGTGCAGGTCCAATCCGAACAGGGCCTGATGCTGATCTCGGATCGCGGCACGCTGGTGCGCACGCGCGTGGCGGAGGTTTCGCAACTGGGCCGCAACACCCAGGGCGTGATGCTGATTCGTCTCGCCGCGGAGGCGAGCCTGGTCGGCGCGGTTCCCCTGACGCCGGAAGACGAGCCGGATCAGACGACAGCGGATGCCGCGGCCAGTCCCGCACCAGACTCGGCCACCGAATCCTGACCCGCCGTGCCGGTGCGGTTCCCGGCACGCCGCAGCGTGCGCGCGGCGCCGGTACGGTGATGCTGGCAGCAGGCCGCCAGACATCACCGCCTGCCCAGGGTCAGCCCGCCAACGCTGCCAGCATGGTTTCAGCGCCGGAAATCTTGAACTCGCCTGGCGCCTCGACCTTGAGCACCTTGACCACGCCATCTTCGGCGTACAGCGCGAAACGCCGCGCGCGCAGGCCCATGCCGAAACCGGTAGCGTCCAGTTCCAACCCCAGTGCCTTGGTGAACTCGGCATTGCCGTCGGCGAGCATGACGATGCCGGGGGGTGCCTTTTCGGCGGCGGCCCAGGCCTGCATCACGAAGGCGTCGTTGACCGACAGGCACACCAGATCGACACCGCGCCTGGCGAATTCGGCCGCGCTGTCGATATAGGACGGCAGATGCTTCAGCGAGCAGGTGGGCGTGAAGGCGCCAGGTACGGCAAACAGCACCACCTTGCGGCTTTTGAACAGACTGCTGACAGGCGCGGTCTCGGTTTTACCCTCGCGCACGATATTGACGTTGACCTCGGGAATGCGGTCGCCGATCTGGATGCTCATCGTCTGACTCCTATGGGGGGAATGAATGATCCGGCCACATGATAACCGCGGCAATGCGCCGCCCGGCTTGAAAGCCGGCAAGCCGGCCCTACGTCAGGATCAGGCGGCACGCAGCCGCATATTGACGAGGAGGACCTTCATGACCATCACCCGTTACAACCCCTGGGCGGGCCAGACCGGCCTGCAGGACGAAATGAAGCAGGTTTTCGAGCGCTTTTTCGGCAGCGACGAGGGCGACCAGTCCAACGTCGTCACCAGCCAGTGGATGCCGCGCGTGGACATCCGCGAGGAGGACAAGCGCTTCGTGATCCTGGCCGATATTCCGGGCGTGGATCCCAAGCACATCGAGGTGAACATGGATCGCGGCATTCTGTCGATCAAGGGTGAACGCAGCGCCGAAAGCAAGGAAGACAAGGGCAAGTACACCCGCATCGAACGCTCGCACGGCGTGTTCTATCGCCGCTTCGCACTGCCCGACAGTGCCGATCCCGACCACATCAGTGCTCAGGGTAAGCACGGTGTGCTGGAAATCGTCATACCCAAGCGTCCTGAAACCACGCCGCGCCGCATCAGCGTTTCGGAATAAGCGGACGCGTGCCACCATGGCCTGCGGCAGCCGCTGCGTTGTCGCAGGCCTTTCTTGGTTCGAGGTCGCCGCATGGAGTTCAAGGATTACTACGACACGCTTGGCGTGAAGCCCGATGCCAGCGAGGCCGACATAAAATCCGCCTACCGCAGGCTGGCGCGCAAGTTCCATCCCGACGTCAGCAAAGAAGCGGGTGCCGAGGAGCGCTTCAAGGCAGTCAACGAGGCCTACGAAGTGCTGCGCGACACCGACAAGCGCGCCCAGTACGACCAATTGCGCGCCGGTGGCTACAGCGCGGGCGACCGTTTCCGGCCGCCGCCGGGTTGGGCTCGGCCTGAAACCCGGGGCGACGAGTTCGCCGGGGACGGTTTCAGCGACTTCTTCGAAAGCCTGTTCGGCAATGCGCGCGGCGGCACACCACGCGCGCGGCGCGGGCGCGACCTGCGCGCCCGCATCGAGATCGATCTTGCCACCGCATTCGCCGGCGGCAAGACGCGACTGACGTTGAACGACGGTCAGCAGCAGCGCGTGCTCGAGGTGAAGATTCCATCGGGCATCCAGAGCGGGCAGGTGATCCGGCTGAGCGGGCAGGGTCATGCCGGAAGCGCCGGCCAGAGCGCGGGCGACGTGCTGCTGGAAGTGCTGGTCCGCGATGATCCGCGTTTTCGCCTCGACGGTCGCGACATCCTGACCAGCTTGCCGGTAGCACCCTGGGAAGCCGCGCTGGGCGCCACGGTGCCGGTGCCTACCTTGGCCGGTACGGTGGAGCTGAAGATCCCCGCGGGTTCCCAGTCCGGGCGCAGGCTGCGGCTGAAAGGACGCGGCATGCCGGGCGCCGCCGCGGGTGACCAGATCGTGGAATTGTCCATCCGCACGCCGACCGCCGATGATGCAGGTGCGCGCAAGGCCTATGAATCGTTCCGGCGGGCCTTCGAGAACTTCGACCCGCGCAACTGACGTGCCCACTGCATCGCGCTGGACCGGCCGTGACTGCGCGACGCGTGTACTAGATGCGGCGCAGATGCTCGGCGAGTTTGCCGGACTGCTCGGCGCGCTCCCAGCAGTTCGTAGATACGGACCCAGTCTGTTGGGCGCATCCAGGGCAGGTCAGTCGCGCCAGATGATCGAATCCGGATCAAAGGGAACAGCGGAGGGCGCAATTCTGTTGCGCATGAAAGCGGGCAATGAGCGTTGCGGCTCGCGCGCAGCTCACGCCCCCTTGACCACCCTGCTTGCGCTTCGTTTCGTCCTTGGCGGCTCTCGATGAACTCCTGCCGCGCACGTCACGCCGGTACTGCCAGAACACAGTCCTGCAGCGCCCGCAGCATGTCCTTTCCACCAGCCCAGGTGCCGTAGGTGATCTCACAGATGCGGAGCCCGGCCTCGGCAAATGCCCCCCTCATCCAAGCTTCATCATAGGCGACGGCCTTGGCCGGGTCTTGCGGGTCGAGCAATCGACAGACGCCGGCATCGTGGTCAAACCGGTAACTGATGGCCGGATCGTTGCGCCGGGTGGCTGCGCGCGTCTCATCAGTCAGCAGGAAACACGTAACCAAACAGCGGCCACTATCTTGGTTCAAGACTCGCCTTATTTCGCCGAGGTAATTTACCACTTCATCCGGAAGCATATGTGTGAACAAGGACGCCAGAAATACAAGGTCGAATTCATTGCCCGAGTATGGCAGATTATAATCCGTTGCCGAACGTTTTCCATCAGGATTGTAGTGGCTGCTTGAGACGTCGGCCAGCTGGAAACGAAAATTCTTCTTCTCGTCGTATGCGGAGCGACAGAATTCAATGGCTGGTGCAAAAACGTCTATTCCTTCATACCTTCCATCGTCGGAAAGATATTCCGCTAGGACCCTGGCCTTTTGGCCAACTCCGCATCCCAGGTCCAATACCCGCTCGTGAGGTGCGAGGCGGCATCTCTTGAGTAATAGTTCATGCACGAACCCATTGCCGAACTCCACGAACTGTTCTGCCGTAACTGTTCCATCCATGAATAGATGATCTGGCGGAATGCGAGATGTGCTTGAGTTTGCCGACATCCGTTCACCTTTGAGCAGTTTGAAAAACCCGTTTTGAACTCGCCCCACGCGGCCTGACCGATCGCGTGGCGCGGTGCGCTGGTGATATTGCCGCCCTGTCTCTCGCTGTGTCCTGATCCTCGTTTCCCCTCGCTCCAGATGCGCGTTCCCTGTGCGCTGACCTCATCCGCCCGCGTGCACCTGCTGCAGACGCGCCATGGTCGCCAGCCGCCGCAGGTTGTGGGCAAAGTGGGTCACCATTTCGCCGCCCGGGTCAACAGGCACGCACGTGCTCTTCCCCGGTCATGCCGAAGAGTCGATGCCCATCTTGCCGCTGACCACCCGCCGTTGTGTTTCATGCGGCGCCAGGATCGCGCCAGTCACCGTTCTGGTTGAAGCCGCAGTGCGGCCCCGTTGTTCCCAAACACTCATCGGTCATCGCGGAGTCCGTCCAGGTGCGCGTCGTGCGTCGCACAGAGTCTCGGGCTTGAAACCCACCCCATGGTGGCTCGGTCCGCGTGCGGTCCTGCGTGCAACACGGGTGCCGACGGTCGCGGTCTTTCAGAGCAACTGGCTCAGAGCCACACCCGTTTCCGACCTGCGACCGTCAGCGTGATCAGCCGAAGGCACGCGTCGGATCGAACGCCGTGCCCTCGTGCAACATGTGGTAGCAGGCGCGCGCCAGCTTGTGCGCCACCGCCTTGATCGCGACCACGCGATGCTTGCGCGCCCGCTTGCGTTCGTACCAGCGGCGGATCGATGGGTGATAGCGCACCGCGTAATTGGCCGCTTCCATGTACGCCCAGCACAGGTAGCGGTTACCGCACTTGCGGTTGCCATGGCCCTTCCGCTTGCCGTTGGACAGTCGCACGCTCTCGACCATGCGGCAGTACGAGGCGTAGTCACCGACCGAGGCGAAGCGCTCGATGGCGCCGCTTTCCAAGAGGATCGTCATGCTCAGGATCGGGCCGATGCCCGGTACGCTCTGCAAGCGCATCAGCAGATCCGGGCGCAACAGATCCTTGCGCACCCAGTGTTCCAGCGCGCTGATCTGCTCCTGTAGCGTGAGCCACAACTTGAACTGGATCAGCACGCCGTAGCGCGTGGCCAGGTCCGGAAACAGCGCCTCCAACTGCGTCGGCTTCAACTGGCGCAGCGCGTTGCCCGAGAGCTGTTGGCCCGTGTTGCGACTGAAGCTCGACTGGATCGACAGCATCAGCTGTACCGCCTGCCGAACCAGGGCAAAGCGGCGGCGCAACAGGTCACGCGTGGCGCGCTGCTCGCGCGGATAGATGTAGCCCTCGGGCAAGAGACCCAACCGCATGAGCTGCGCCAGGTGCAGTGCATCGGAATGATCGTCGCCGTGCTTGAGGCCGTCGTACTGCGGAATCGCGGTGGTGTTGACCAGGCGTACGGCATAGCCGTGATCGATCAGGCCATCGACCAGCCAGTACCAGTTGTAGGTCGACTCCACCGCCACGCCGACCAAGTCGTTCCGGTAGGGCGCCAAGTCTGCCAACAGGCGTGGCAGATCGTTGGGGCGTCGACACTGCAACAGCGCCTTGCCCTCGCCATCCATGACGGCCAACACGCTGTTGCTGGAATGCAGATCGATGGCTGCGTAAAGTGACATGGCTGCCTCCTGTCGCTGGGCGACGTCGAAACGTGGTGTCTCGAACGTACCGCCAAGCGCAGGAGGCGGCGATATGAGTTTTCAGAGCCACTTACAGATGCGGTGCGCGGCGGCTGACGTGGTGAGGGGCGAAGGCTGATGGCCGGGGCGGGGCTGGTTTGGCAGGCTGGAGCGGTGTCGAGGGAGACTCCGCATGCCGCGCCAACCCAGACTCGATCTTGCCGACGTTCCCCAGCATGTGATTCAGCGTGGCAATGATCGTCAGCCCTGCTTCTACGCAGCGGACGATTACCATCGTTATCTTGCCAGGTTGCGCGAATCAGCTATCCGCTATGGCTGCCTGGTGCATGCGTATGTGCTGATGACCAACCACGTGCATGTGCTGGTCACCCCCTCGTCGGCAGGGGCGGTGTCGCGGA
>JAJYMF010000026.1 GCA_021787175.1 Pseudomonadota bacterium
GCCGCGGTGGCGATGGCGCTCAAGCAGGACGAGACGCTGCATGCGGCGCTGCTGGCGCGCGCTGCCGCGGTGCCCGCGCTGAAAGCCGCGCTGCTCGACTACGACAGCCATCTGCGCGCGCTGTCGGACCTGCCCATGCACGCCGATCCGCGCAACTCGATGGGCGCACCGATCCGCCACGAGGACAGCCTGCGCGCGCTGGAACACCGGCTGGCGGCGCTGGACCAGGCGGTGGATGGCGCCGACGTTCCGCCGACGGCCGATGCGCGCAGCGGTTACGCGCTGACGCATGCCGCACTGGGCGCGACGCTGGCGCACTGGCGGGCCCTGACCGGCCCGCCGCTGCAGGCGCTCAACCGCAAGCTCGCAGCCGCGGGGCAGCCGCCGATCGCGCTGTAGCGCGAACGGGCGTCAGCCCTGCGCCTGCGCGTAGTTCGCCTCGATCTGCGCCAGCAGCATCCGCAGCTGCGCCTGTGCGGCCTGCGCGTCTCCGCTGCCGGCGCTGCCTTCGAGTTCGCGCACGGCCGCGCGCGCTGCGGCCCACGCGGGCAGGCGGCCGTAGCGGCCGGCGCGCTCCTCGAACCAGGCCAGCAGGGCGTTGTCGGCGCCCTGCTGCAGGCGCGCCAGCAGTGTCTCGGGCCGCTGCAGCGCGCCGCCGATCAGGATCAGGTCGCGCCGCGGCGTCGAGGCCGTCGGCCGCGGCAGCAGGCGCAGCGCGTCGATCCAGTCCGGCAGCGCGGACTCCGGCATCGGCCGGCCCAGCCAGTAGCCCTGCGCATAGCGTCCGCCCATGCGCAGCCATAGCTCCAGCTCCTCGCCGGTTTCGATGCCTTCGGCCACCAGCGGCTTGCCGAGCATGCGCGCCAGCAGGATCGCCGCGCTGGCCACGGCGAATTCGCCGCTGCCGGTCGGCAGACCCGCGATCAGGCTGCGGTCGAGTTTGAGCTCGTCCACCGGCAGGCGCGCCGCCTGCTGCAGCGACAGGTGCCCGGAGCCGAAATCGTCCAGCGCGATGCGCGCGCCGCGCGCCTGCGCGGCCTGCAGCACGCGCTGCGCCCGCGGCAGGTCGGCAATCAGCGCCGCCTCAGTCACTTCCAGCACGATGCCGCGCGCACTGGGACCGAGCAGCCGTTCGAGATCGTCGCTGAAGCCCGGATGCAGCAGGTGGCCGCTGCCGATGTTCAGCGCCATGCTCAGCGGGCGTCCGCGATCCGCCAGCGCATCGCGCAACCGGCGCGCCGCGACCAGCGCATGCCGGCCCAGCGCGCGTACCAGCGCGGGATCGCGTTCGACCTCGGCGATGAAGCCGGCAGCGGGGCGCACGTCGTCGCCATCCACCCAGCGCGCCAGCATCTCGAAGCCGAGCAGCCGCGCCGCGGCCAGGTCGGCCACCGGCTGCAGCCAGAAGCGGATGGCGCCGCTCTCCAGCGCCTGCGGGAAGGCATGACGCACCGCCAGCCGGCGCTCGGCATGCGCGGCGACTTCGCCCTCGTAGACGCGAAAGGTCGCGCGACCCGCGCTCTTGGCCGCGTACATCGCCTCGTCGGCGTGCATCAGCAGCTCGCTGAAATCGCGGCCGCCGCGCGGCGCGACCGCCCAGCCGAGGCTGCCGGAGACGCGCTCGAGCTCGGGATCGCCCTCGACCACCGCGGCCAGCAGGCGCATCGACAGCGCGGCGAGGTCGTCCGCGCCCGCAGTGCGAACCACCAGGCCGAATTCGTCACCGCCCAGACGGGCGACCAGATCGCCGCCGCGCACGCTGCGCGCCAACCGCCCGGCCACCGTGACCAGCAGCGCATCGCCGGCGGCGTGGCCGTAGGTGTCGTTCCAGACCTTGAAACCGTCGAGATCGAGGATGCCCACCGCCAGGGTCTCGTCCTGCCCCGCCATCTGCGCCAGTTGCGCGCGCACGTGACTCTCGAACGCCGCGCGGTTGGGCAGGTCGGTCAGCGCGTCGCTGTAGCTCAGCCGGCGCAGTTCGACGTCGTCGGCGTGCTGCAGCAGCGCGACGCGCACGCCGGCGGCGAGCTGGTCGAACAGGCGTCGCAGCGGTTCGTTGAAATAATCGCTCTCGCGGGCGGCGACCGAGAACACCGCCACCGGACGCGCCGGATCGTCGCCGAACAGCGGCCACGCGCCCACCGCTGCCACGCTGCGCGCGACCTCGTGCCGGGCCGCAACGTACTGCAGCGAGGCGTCATCGACCATCCGCGCCACCACCGGCGTGCCGCTCAGAAACGCGCGCACGCCCGGCAGACTCGACAGCAGCCCGGCGCCGGCATCCAGCGGCAGCAGCAGCGCGCGCATCATCGTGTCCATCGCGGCATCGCGCGCACCGACCGCGATCGCGCGCAGGCCCGCGCGGTCGCAGGGCACATGCACCCAGCTGGCGTAAGCGTCGGTATGCGACTGCAGGATGCTGACCAGGCTCTCGAACAGCGCGCGCGGCTGCGGGCGCGCCAGCAGCGCCTGCTGCAGGTGCTCGAGCGCATCCTGGAAGCGGCGCAGGCGCTCCAGCGCGGCGGACTCGGCGCGCCGGTCGACAAAGGCCGCCAGGTCGTCGGCCAGCCGCGTGGCGAGCGCGGCGATATCGTCGGGAAAGCTCTGCTCGCGGGCACGATACAACGCCAGCACGCCGCGGCGGCCATCCGCCAGCGCCAGCGGCGCCGCCACCAAGCCGCCGATGCCGTGGCAGCGCGCCCGCTCGCGCCAGGCAGCGAAACCGTCATCGCGCTCGACGTCGGCGATCTGCGGCTGGCCTTCGCGCACGCAGCGCCCGGCAGGGCCGCGTCCCTGCGCCCGTGCGCCGTCGGCGCTGATCACGATGCCTTCCAGATAAGCCGCCGCCACGCCCGCCATCGCCAGCGGTTCGATCACGAGACTGACCGGATCGACAAAGCCCAGCCACGCCAGCCGCAGGCCCAGCGCGTCCACCAGCAACTCGACCAGATGGTCGAAGACCGCCGGCAGCGGCGCCTGCGGCGCCGACGTCGCGAACAGCCGGTTGGCTTCGACCAGCGCCCGATAAAACGATTCGCGGGCCGCCAACCGCCGCGCCTCCGCCGCGGCATGGCCCTCGAGCATCCAGTGCAGGTCGAGCCGGCAACGCTTGGCCAGGCCGCGACTGAGCTCGGCGGCATCCGGGTCCGGCAGGCCCAGCTGGCGGATGCCTTCGTCGAGATCCTGCATGAACAGGGTATTGGTCAGCACCAGCCAGCGGTCGTCGATGCCCAGCTGCTGGTGGCGCGCGCCCAGCTGATCCAGGGCCTCGCGGCGGGCACCGTCATAGGCCGCACCCAGCAGGCGGCGGTAGTGCTCGGCGAACTGCGCGGCCAGAAGCGCCGGATCGCGGCCCGCCAGCACCTGCGCCAGTTCGGGCTGCGCGGCGAGGGCGGCGACATGGGCGCTGCCGCAGGCCTCCGCGCGCGACGCCAGCGTGCCCGCATGGCGCCGCAGTGCCTGCGCCTCCCCGGGCGTCAGCACGAGCAGCGCGGGAACCGCAGGCTGGCCGACCAACTCGTCCATGCACACTCCCGGCGACGGCCGCAGCACCGGCGGCGAACACGTGTCGCCGAAGCGTAGCGCGTTCGCGGCCCGGTCACGACCGCACCGGCGGCGCCGGATGTGTGCGCGCCGTCGCGCCCCGCGGAATCGGGCGCTGCGGCTAGTCTTCCGCTGCGCGATGCACGTCGTGGGTGACGAAGGGCTGTTCGGCCGGCGGCAGATCCAGCCATTCCGCGTGGCGCAGGGTGCGCTGCACCGCTTCCATGCCGCTGTTCCAGTGCGCGCGCATGCTGGCGCGACCGAACTGGTAATCCTTGTCCTGTCCGTCGTAGGGCTTGTCGCGGTAGATCAGATGGATGACGTTGTAGCGCATGTCGCGCGCCATGACCTCGACCTCGCGGCACAGTGCATCGCCGGCGCGCTGACTGGCCGGAATGCGCGCCAGCAGATCGCGCAGAATCTGCCTCTGCTCATGCGCCTGCTGCAGCAGGTCGGTGACCGCGCGGGTGCGGCTGGAGTACTGGATGTCCTTCACGCGGCCCGGCACGTCCAGCAGGCTGCGCGGCAGCTCGCCCAGTGCGCTCCACAGGTCCACCTGGAACACCAGCGTGTTCGCCTTGGGACGACCGCCCAGCACCTGCATCAGCGGCGTGTTGGAGACCAGCCCGCCGTCCCAGTAGTACTCGTCGCCGATGCGCACGGCGGCAAAGCCCGGCGGCAGCGCGCCCGAGGCCATGAAGTGCTCGGGACCGAGGCGCTGCTCGGCGTTGTCGAAGTATTCGAAGTTGCCGGTGCGCACGTTGACCGCGCCCACCGACACCCGCATCGCGCCGCTGTTGAGGAGGTCGAAGTCCACCAGCTCTTCCAGCGTCGCGCGCAGCGGCGCGGTGTCGTACAGGCTGGCCTGGTCGGGCCCTTGCCCGGGCAGCGGGCGCGGCACGAAAAAGCCGCGCTGGCCCTCGGCCAGCGCACGCAGGCTCTGCAGCGGCGCCAGCCAGCGCAGGGCTTCCGGCGGCAGCAAGGACAGCCACGGCTCCTGCTCCCACGGCGTCGGCGGCAGCAGCGGCGGCCGCGTCACCCGGTCCCAGAATTCGCGCAGACGCGCGGCGCGCCGTTGCGGCGGATTGCCGGCGATCAGCGCGCAGTGGATGGCGCCGATCGAGATGCCGGCCACCCAGGTCGGCTGGATGCCGGCCTCGGCCAGGCCCTGCACCACGCCGGCCTGATAGGCGCCCAGCGCTCCGCCGCCCTGCAGCACCAGCGCGACTTCGCCGTAGGCGGCCAGCCGCTGCGACAGGCGGTCCGCGGCGCTCGCCGGCTCGGCCACCGCGGGCGCGGCAGCCCGCGGCTTGCGGACCGGATCCCGCTTCGCCGCAGCGTTCGAACGCGCCTCGGCGCCGGTGGCGGCCTTGCCCGGCGTCCGTTTGCCGACGGCGGCGGCTTTCCGCGGCGGCGCCGGACGCGCTGCCGATTTGCGGCCGGCCGGCCGGCGCGGTGCGCGCGCGCTCATTGCATGAACCAGCCGTGGCTGACCACGATCGACTGTCCGGTCAGCGCGGCGCTGGGGAACGCGGCCAGAAACAGCGCCACGTCGGCGACGTCGTCGACGGTGGTGAACTCGCCATCGACGGTGTCCTTGAGCATCACGTTCTTGATCACGTCGGCCGCGCTGATGCCGAGCTCCTTCGCCTGCTCGGGAATCTGCTTGTCGACCAGCGGCGTGCGCACGAAGCCGGGGCAGATCACGTGCGCGCGCACGTTGTGCGCAGCGCCCTCCTTGGCCAGCACCTTGGCCAGACCGAGCAGGCCGTGCTTGGCGGCGACGTAGGCGCTCTTGAGCTTGGAGGCCTCGTGCGAATGCACCGAGCCCATGTAGATCACCACGCCGCCGCGATCGCCGGCGTACATGCTCCGGAGCGCCGCCTTGGTGGTGAGGAAGGCGCCGTCGAGATGGATCGCCAGCATCTTCTTCCAGTCGGCGAAGGCGTAGTTCTCGATCGGGTTGACGATCTGGATGCCGGCGTTGGACACCAGGATGTCGATCGGGCCCAGCGCCTCGACCGCACGCTCGAAGCCGGCGTTGACCGCGGCCTCGTCGGTGACGTTCATCGCGATGCCGATGGCCTTGCCGCCGGCGCTGACGATCGCCTTCGCGGTGGCGTCGGCGCCGTCCTGGTTGAGGTCGGCGATCACCACCGCCGCGCCGGCGCGGGCGAACACCTCGGCCATGTTCTTGCCGATGCCGCTGGCGGCGCCGGTGATCAGCGCGGTCTTGCCCTTGAGGCTGAGAGTCATGTTCATGCAGTGCTCCTTGTGCAGGGGATGATTGACGCCGGCGCCTGCGAAAAGCGGCCGGCGGCAGCGACTCAGCGCTTGAGGTAGTCGTGCACCACGCGACCCAGGCCGAGGGTGAGATCGGTGAGGATGTGCGCGCCGGAGATCACCTCCAGCACCGGCAGCGCGGCCACCGGCGCCAGCGCGTGCGCGTGCAGTTCAAGCGCGGCCGGACCTTCC
>JAJYMF010000447.1 GCA_021787175.1 Pseudomonadota bacterium
CAGCGTCGACATTCTCTATGCCGATGCGCTGGATGCCCTGCTGCGGATGCAGCGCGACGTCGATGCACAGGGACTGCCGCGCTACGACGAGCCGCATCTGGCTGCCGAAATGGAGCTGCTGCCGCGCTGGTTTCTCGAACGCCATCTCGGCGCGCATCTCGACTGCGGAGCCTGGGACGTGCTGGAAGCCGCCTTTCGCCAGCTGGTCAACGCCGCGCTGGCGCAACCGGCCGCATTCGTGCACCGCGATTTCCACAGCCGCAACCTGCTGGTGCTCGACGCCGACGGCCCGGGCATCATCGATTTCCAGGACGCCGTGCACGGGCCGCTGACCTACGATCTCGTCTCGCTGCTGCGCGACTGCTACATCGTCTGGCCCGAGGTTCGCGTCGAACGCTGGGCACTGGATTACCGCCTGCGCCTGATCGGCGCCGGACTGCTGCCTGCCGCCACCGGTCCGCAGGCTTTCCTGCGCAGCTTCGACCTGATGGGCCTGCAGCGGCACCTCAAGGTGCTCGGCATCTTCTGCCGGCTGTGGTACCGCGACGGCAAGCGCGGCTACCTCGCCGACCTGCCACGCGTGTACGCCTATACCCTCGACGTGGCGCGGCGCTATCCCGAGCTGGCCGCGCTGGCCGCGCTGCTCGAACGCGCGGTCGCCGGCCGCGATCTGACGGTGCCGGCGCCGTGAGGGCGATGATCCTCGCCGCCGGACGCGGCGAACGCATGCGCCCGCTCAGCGACCGCACGCCCAAGCCGCTGCTGACGGTCGCCGGCCAGCCGCTGATCGTGCGCCATCTCGAACGCCTGGCCGCGGCCGGGGTGCGCGAGGTGGTGATCAACACCGCGCATCTGGGCGAACGATTCCCCTCCGCACTGGGCGACGGCTCGCGCTGGGGCCTGCGCATCCGCTACAGCCACGAGGGCGAGCAGGCGCTGGAGACCGGCGGCGGCATCCTGCATGCGCTGCCGCTGCTGGGCGAGGACCCCTTCATCGCCGTCAGCGGCGACCTGTGGACCGACTACGACTTCGCGCGGCTGAGCATCGGCGCCGGCGATCTCGCTCATCTGGTGATGGTGCGCAATCCCGACTGGCACGCGACCGGTGACTTCGGGCTCGACGGCGATCGCATCGTCGAGCAGGGCGGCACGCGCATGACCTACGCCAACATCGCCGTCTACCGGCCCGCGCTATTCGCCGACTGGCGCGCCGCGGCGACGGCCGAACCCGGCGCCGCGCTCGACCCGCCGCGCTTTCGCCTGCTGCCGCTGTATCGGGCCGCGCTGCGCCGCGGCCGCGTCGGCGGCGAGGCCTTCGACGGCCGCTGGCACAACCTCGGCACGCCGCAACAACTGGCCGCGCTGGAAGCCGCGCTTCGCACGGGCGATGGATGATCCCCGTTCGCGATCAGGACACGTGAACCGCGTAGCCCGGATGCAGCGCAGCGGAATCCGGGAACCAGACTGGGTACGGTCCCGGATTGCCTCTCATGAGGCTCCATCCGGGCTTCTCATCGCTTGCGGCTGGCGCGCGCTCTACGGCCGCTGCGCCAGTTCGGGGTTTTCCTTGGTCACCGGCATCAGGTCTTTCTTCGACACGCCCAGCCACAGCAGCAGCGGGCTGGACACGAAGATCGACGACAGCGTGCCGATGATGATGCCGATGATCATGGTGATGGCAAATCCGTGCAGCACCGGGCCGCCGAACAGGTACAGCGCGACCATGGCGATGCCGGTGAACAGCGAGGTGATGATGGTGCGCGACAGCGTCGAGTTGATGGCGCGGTTGAGGATTTCCTCCGGCTCGGCGCGGCGCGTATTGCGGAACAGCTCGCGCACGCGGTCGAACACCACCACCTTGTCGTTGATCGAGTAGCCGACCACCGCCATCAGCGAGGCCAGCACGGTCAGGTCGAACTCGCGCTGGGTCAGCGCGAAGTAGCCGATGGTGAGCACGGTGTCGTGCACCTCGGTGAACAGCGCCGCCAGCGCGAAGCGTTTCTCGAAGCGCAGGCCGAGGTAGAGCATGATGCCGATGATCACGAAAACTACCGCCACCACGCCGTCGTTGCGCAGCTCGGCACCGACCTGCGGGCCGACAAAGCTGGCGCTCTTCATCACCACACCGGGGTCCCTGGCTTTCAGCGCCGCCATCACCAGGCGCGCGGTCTGGTCGGCATTGGTGTCGCCCTGCTTCGGCTGCAGGCGGATGGTGAAGTCGCGCGTGCCGCCGAAGCTCTGCACCAAGGCGTGGCCGAAGCCGGCCGTCTCCAGCGTCTGCCGCACCGTGTTGGTGTCCACGCTCTGCGCGTAGCTGACCTCGACCAGCACGCCGCCGGTGAAGTCCAGTCCGTAGTTGAGGCCGCGCACCGCGATCAGGCCGACCGCGATCACCATCAGCAGCAGCGATACGGTGATGCTGTAGCGGCGCAGGCTGAGGAAGTGGATGTTGCTGTGCGGGTTGAAGATTTCCATGGCTAGTGGCCTGTAACGGAAGAAGCGGAAGAGGGATCGCGAAGGAATGGGCGTGTCGGGCGCGGCTGCGGAGCGAGGCCCATAGCCATCGCTATGGGCTGAGTGAGGAGCCCGCCCGGCGCGGCCAGTCCGAGCGAGCTGCTTTCGATTTTTCCGTTACCGGCCACTAGACCTCAGACCGACAGCGTTTTGAGCTTGCGGCCGCCGTGCAGCAGCGCGGTGATCGCGTGGGTGACCGTGACCGAGGTGAACATCGAGGTCAGGATGCCGACCGCGAGCGTGATCGCGAAGCCGCGGATCGAGCCCGAGCCGAAGGTCATCAGCCCGAAGGCCGCGATCAGATGGGTGACGTTGGCGTCGAGAATCGTCGCCCACGCCTTCTGGTAGCCGGCGCGGATCGAGGCCAGCGGCGTCGAGCCGCCGCGCAGCTCCTCGCGGATGCGCTCGCAGATCAGCACGTTGGCGTCGATCGCCATGCCCAGCGTCAGCACGATGCCGGCGATGCCGGGCATGGTCAGCGTCGCCTGGAAGATCGACAGCACCGCGACCAGCATCACCAGATTGAGCACCAGCGCGATGTCGGCGACCAGGCCGAACAGCTTGTAGTAGAACGCCGCCGCCAGCAGCACCAGGCCGAGACCGATGCCGACGGCCTGCAGGCCCTTGCGGATGTTCTCCTGACCGAGGCTCGGTCCGATCACGCGCTCCTCGACGATGTCCATCGGAGCCGCCAGCGAGCCCGACTTCAGCAGCAACGCCAGTTCCTTGGCCTCCTGCAGGCCCAGGCCGGTGGTGGTGAAGCGCTTGCCGAACACGCCGTTGATGGTGGCGGCATTGATCACCTCCTCGCTGGTGCGCGAGGTGTGCACTTCCTTGCCGTTGACCATGCGGGTTTCGGGGATGCGCTCGATGTACACCACGGCCATCTTCCTGCCGACGTTCTGGGTGGTGTAGTCGAGCATCTTCTTGGCGCCGGCCGAGTTCAGCTCGATGTTGACCGAGGGTGCGCCGCTCTGCGGATCGAAGCCGCTGGAGGCATCCACCAGTTCATCGCCGGAGACGATCACCTTCTTCTTCAGCACGATCGAACCGCCGCCGCGCATCTTGTAGAGCCGGTCCTCGGGCGGCACGTCGCCGCTCTTGGCCGCCTCGGCCGGATTCACGCTGTCGTCGACCGCGTGATATTCGAGGGTGGCGGTGGCGCCGAGGATCTTCTTGGCCTCGGCGGTGTCCTGCACGCCCGGCAGTTCGACCACGATGCGGCTGGCGCCCTGCTGCTGGATCAGCGGCTCGGCGACGCCCAGCGCGTTGACGCGGTTGCGCAACGTGCCGAGGTTCTGGTGGACGATGCTCTGCTCGATCGCGATCAGCTTCTCGGGCTTCAGCGACGCGGTCACGGTGACGCCGTCGCTGGCCGTGGCCAAGGTCAGGTCGGGATCGTTGGCGGCGATCGCGGCCAGCGCCGCATCGTGCTCGGCGGCGGCGCGCAGCACGATGCGCACACCCTCCGGCGTACGCACCACCTCGTCATAGGCAATGTGCTTCTCGCGCAGCGCGTCGCGGATGTCGTCGGTGTAGCGCTGCATCTGCTGGTTCATCACCGCTTTGTTGTCGACCTGCATCAGGAAGTGCACGCCGCCCTGCAGATCGAGACCCAGCGGCATCGAGTTGGCGCCGATCGCGCGCAGCCATGGCGGCACGGTGGAGGCGAGATTCAGCGCCACCACGTAGTCCTCGCCCAGCGCGTCGCGCGCGGCGGTGTAGGCCTTGAGCTGCTGATCGGTGTTGGGAAAGCGTGCCAGCAGGCGGTCGCCGCTCAGCACCAGACTGCCGGCCGGCGCACCGGCCTTGCCGAAGATGCCCGCGACGCGCTGCTCGAGCGCGGCGTCGACCTTGCCGCCGCGGTTGGCCTGGATCTGCACGGCCGGCTGCTGCGTGAACACGTTGGGCAGCGCATAGACGACGCCGATCAGCAGGACCACCGCCACCAGGGCGTACTTCCAGCGGGGAAAATCACTCATGCCTGCACTTCCGGGTGGGCCGCGGCGCTGCCGCGGCGGAACATCAGGAGACCTTCAGGGTGCCTTTCGGCAGCACGGCGGCGATTGCCTGGCGCTGCACCTTGACCTTGACCCCGGACGCGATCTCCAGGCTCAGGAATCCGTCGCCGAGATCGTCCACGCGGCCCGCGAGGCCGCCGTTGGTGACCACCTCGTCGCCCTTGGCGAGGTCGGCGATCATCTTGCGCAGTTCCTTCTGCCGCTTCATCTGCGGGCGGATCATCAGGAAATAGAAGATGCCGAACAGGACGATCAGCGGCAGGAAGGTGATGAAGGGGTTGCCGGGCGCGGCACCCGCGACGCCCTGCGCGTATGCGTTGGGGATCAGGAAATCCATGGGGTTCTCTTCGTCGGTGACGGGCGGGGTCGCGCCGGGCTCTCAAAAGGCCGGGAAGTATGCCATGCGGCCTGCCCCGCTGCATCGCGGAGGATGTGTTCCGCCGGTATGGCGCCCGCGTTGGCCGCACCGGGCGCAGCCCCGCGGCGTCACCCTGAGGGCCCGGTGTCATCCCGAGGGCGAAGCCCGAAGGATCTCGTCCACCGATGGCGGCGCACTCGAGATGCTTCGCGGCGCAGACCCTTCGCTACGCTCAGGGTGACAACAAAAACGGGCGCCGCGGACAGACAGAAGCGTTTGATCAAATCCCGCCCGCGCCATCCTCCGCCGCCGATGTGCCCTCGCGCGCAGCATGGAAACGCGCGACAAAGTCCTGCAGCCGCCCGGCCGCGATCGCGTCGCGCAGGCCCGCCATCAGGCGCTGGTAGTAACGCAGGTTGTGCTGCGTGGCCAGCACGCTGGCGAGGATCTCGTTGCAGCGATCGAGGTGGCGGAGATACGCCCGAGAGTAGCCCTGCGCGCAGGCGTGGCAATCGCAGCCGTCCTCGATCGGCCGCGTGTCGCGGGCATAGCGGGCGTTGCGGATGCGCAGCGTGCCGGCGGCGGTGAAGAGGAAGCCGTTGCGCGCGTTGCGCGTCGGCATCACGCAGTCGAACAGATCGATGCCGCGACGGACCGCCTCGACGATGTCCTCGGGCCGGCCCACGCCCATCAGATAGCGCGGACGGTCCGCCGGCAGCCGCGGCACGGTATCATCCAGCGTGCGGTTGCGTTCGGCTTCGGGCTCGCCGACCGCGAGGCCGCCGACCGCGTAGCCGTCGAAGCCGATCGCGACCAGAGCTTCCGCCGATCGCGCGCGCAGCTCGGGATGGACGCCACCCTGCACGATGCCGAACAGCGCGTTGGGATTGCCCAGTTCGTCGAAGGCGCGCCGCGAGCGCGCCGCCCAGCGCAGTGACAGCTCCATCGACGCCTGCGCCTGCTCCATCGTCGCCGGCCAGGGCGTGCACTCGTCGAAGATCATCGCGATGTCGGAATCGAACACGCGCTGGATGCGCATCGACTCCTCCGGCGACAGGAACACCCGCGCGCCGTCCACCGGCGAGGCGAAGGTCACGCCCTCATCCGTGATCTTGCGCCGGTG
>JAJYMF010000368.1 GCA_021787175.1 Pseudomonadota bacterium
CTTGGGTGACGTCGATCCTGCCGTGGTCTTCGACGTCCTGGATCTCATGCCCGGCGAGGGTGTAATAGCCGGGCGAGGTGTCGATCGGCGAGGTCGGCGTCCACCGGCCGCTCTCCAGCGCGGCGGAAATGGTGAACGCCTTCATCACCGAGCCCGGCTCGAACACGTCGGTGACCGCGCGGTTGCGGCGCTGCGCGGCGCTGGTGCCGTTGACGTTGTTGGGGTTGTACGAGGGCTGGTTGACCATGGCGAGGATCTCGCCGGTGCGCGCGTCGAGCACCACCATCGAGCCCGAACTGGCCTGATGCGCCAGCACCGCCTCGGCCAGCTCGCGATAGGCGAGGTACTGGATGCGGCGGTCGATGGTCAGGGTCAGATCGCGTCCGGGCTGCGGCTCCTTCAGCAGATCGACGTTCTCGACCACGTGGCCGAGGCGGTCGCGGATCACGCGCTTGAGGCCCGGCTTGCCGGCCAGCCAGCCGTCGAACGCCAGTTCGAGGCCCTCCTGGCCGCGGTCGTCGATGTTGGTGAAGCCGATGACGTGCGCGCTGACCTCGCCCGACGGGTAGTAGCGGCGATACTCGCGCTGGCGGTTGACGCCGGGGATGCCCATCGCCAGCACCGCTTCGGCCGCCTCCGGACTCATCTGTCGCTTGAGGTAGACGAACTCGCGGTCGTCGCGCTGCTCGAGCCGGCGCTGCAGTTCGGCCGGATCGGCGCCCAGCGCCCTGGCCAGCTGCGGGATGCGGTCGGCATGCTGCAGCAGCACCTGCGGATTGGCCCACAGCGACTCGACCGGCGTCGACACCGCCAGCGGCTCGCCGTTGCGGTCGAAGATGGTGCCGCGCGAGACCGGAATCGGCACCTCGCGCAGGAAGCGCGCATCGCCCTGCTCCTGCAGGAATTTCTTGCGCACCACCTGCAGATCGATCGCGCGCGCGACCAGCCCCACCGAGGCCAGCGTCAGCAGCGTGGCCACCAGCGCCAGACGCCGGCGCGCGCTCGGCCCCTGGCTGCGATGCGGGCGCGGCGCGGACGCTTCGGGGCCGGGGCGCAGGCTCATCGGCGGATCACCCGGATGTCCTGCGGCGGCGGATTGATCATGCCCAGCTGCTGGCGTGCGACCTGCTCGATGCGCGCGGGGTCGGCCCAGGTCGCCTGCTCCAGCTCGAGCCGGCCGAATTCGACGTTCAGCGCGTCGCGCCGGTTCTGCAGCACGGTCAGGCGCATGAACAGCTCGCGGCTCTCGTTGCGCGACCACACCACCGCGATCGCGCTGGTCAGCATGGCGATCAGCAGCACGCCGTCGAGCAGCAGCCACGGGCCCTTCATGCGCGCTTCTCGGCGACGCGCAGCACCGCCGAGCGCGCGCGGGGGTTGGCGGCGATCTCGGCATCGCCGGGAAACTGCTTGCGTCCGACCGCGACCAGCGGCGGCGCGGCGGCGGCCGCCTGCGGCAGGCCGCGGCGCACGCGCTCGGGCTGCGGGCCGCGGATGAACTGCTTGACCGCGCGGTCCTCCAACGAATGAAAGCTGATCACCGCCAGGCGCCCGCCCGGCCTGAGCACGGACACCGCGGCGACCAGTCCGCGCTGCAGCGCGTCGAGTTCGCCGTTGACGTGGATGCGCAGCGCCTGGAACGTGCGCGTCGCCGGATGCTTGCCGGGCTCGCGCCGGCCCAGCGTGCGCACGAGCAGCTCGGCCAGCTCGCCGGTGCGGGCCAGCGGCGCGGTCTCGCGGCGGGCGACGATCGCGCGGGCGATGCGCCGGCTCATGCGCTCGTCGCCGTAGCGCCACAGCACGTCGGCGATCGTCTCCGCATCGACGCGCCCCAGAAACTCCGCCGCGCTCTCGCCCGCCGTGGGGTCCATGCGCATGTCCAGCGGCGCGTCGGTCATGAAGCTGAAGCCGCGCGCCGCCTCGTCCAGCTGCGGCGACGACACGCCCAGATCGAGCAGCACGCCGTCGAGGCCCGCGGCGGCCTCGCTCCAGTCGGCCAGATCGGCGAAATTTCCGTGGCGGACGGCGACCCGCGGATCGGCGCCCAGCGTGTCGCGCGCGACGGCGATGGCGGCCGGGTCGCGGTCCATCAGCAGCAGGCGTCCGTGCGGACCGAGGCGTTCGAGGATCGCGGCGGCGTGGCCGCCGCGACCGTAGGTGCCGTCGAGATAGCGGCCGTCGGCGCGCACGGCAAGACCGGCAACGGTCTCGTCGAGCATCACCGGGATGTGCCGCCGCTCCCGCTCCGCCATCGCCGCCACCCCGTGCATCCGTTGTCTCCGCTACAGCCTCAGTTCCGCCATGTCCTCGCTGATGTCGCCCTCGCCGATCGTCTGCCGGATCTTGGCGAGGTGCGCCTGCTCGCTCCACAACTCGAACTTGCCGCCCATGCCGAGCAGCACCGCACGCTTCTCGATGCCGGCCGCGGCGCGCTGGCTGGCCGGCAGCAGCACGCGCCCGGCACTGTCGGGCTCCAGGTGCGCGGCGGCGCCGACCAGCTTCATCTGCAGCGCGCGATGCACCGCCTTGACGCTGGGCAGGGCGTTGACCTGATCGCGCACGCGCTCCCATTCGGCGAGCGGAAACAGCCACAGGCAGCCCTGCTCGAAGGGGTTGTAGGCGCAGACCAGACGATTGGCGCAGACCCGCGCGACCAGCTCCCGATAGGTGCTGGGGATGGCCAGCCGGCCCTTGTCGTCCACGGTGATTGCGGTCTCGCCCTGAAACACGTTCCCACCTTTTTCCACAAATTCACACCGATCGCCACCTTAGTCTCAGGTTTTGCGACTGTCAACCGGTTTTTGCTTATGGATCAAGGAGAAAGGCGAAACTCGGGCGCATCTTCGAGCCTCCTGTGAAGAAGCCTTTGAAGATGATTGAATCCATTGAGATCGATACGGGACAAGCCGGTCCCGAAACCGCCGCGATCGCGGTATTCGGGCGTGCGCGGTGCTTGCCGGCGCGAGCGCAGGTGGTTCAGTTCATGCGCAACCGCTTCCGACGTCCATGCGGCGCCGGATCACGACTCGGTGATCGCTGCGGTGGTCCGCGCTCAGGGAAGCGCGGGCTCGACCGGATACGCCGGCGCGCCGTCCAGCGCCGCGGCGCAGACGCCGGCCAGTTCGAGCAGGCGCAGGTCCGAACCCGGCGGGCCGACGAACTGCAGGCCGGCCGGCAGGCCGTCGGGCAGCAGGCCCATCGGAATGCTGACCGCCGGGCAGCCGGCGAGGCTGGCGAACGCGGTGAGGTCGGCCTGCGAATCCGGCACCGGAGCGTCGAGCGCAAACGCGCCCTGCGGGGTGGTCGGCAGCACCAGCACGTCGACCTGCGCGAACAGCCGCCGCGCCTTGAGCTTGGCGGCATCCAGCATGCGGTCGGCGGCGACGTAGTCGGCGGCGCTCCTGCCGCGCGCGTAGTCGAGCATGGCGCGAAACGCGGGCGATGCCGGGTGCGCCGTGTCGGCGGCGAGATCGGCGGCATAGGTGTGCAGCATCTCCGCCTCCATCAGCAGCAGCCCGGCACGGCGCATGCGCGCATACGGCCAGTCGCTGAAGTCGACGCGCTGGCGCTCGCCCAGCTCGTGTTCGAGCCGCGCCAGGGCCGCGTCGAAAACGACCTGCATCGGCGCCTCGATGCCGGCGGCGGCGGGATCGGCGAGCACGCCGGTACGCAAACGGCCCGGCTCCCAGTCGGGCAGCGCCAGCGCCACGCGCCGCCGGCGCGAGCGCGGGTCGTCGGCGTCGTGGCCGGCCAGCACCTGCAGCAGCATGCTCAGATCGCCGACCTCGCGCGCCAGCAGGCCGACGCAATCGAGGCGCCGCGCCGCCGGCACCAGGCCGCGCGTGGAGATCTCGCCATGGGTCGGCTTGAGCGCGCAGACGCCGCAGTAGCTGGCCGGAATGCGCACCGAGCCGAGGGTATCGGAGCCCAGCGCCGCCGCGACCATGCCGGTCGCCACCGCCACCGCCGAGCCGCCGGAGGAGCCGCCCGCCGTGTAGCCGATGCGATGCGGGTTGTGCGTGGCGCCGAAGTGCGGATTGGCGGTGACCGCGCCCAGCGCGCCCTCGTCCAGCGCGGTCTTGCCGAGGATCACGGCACCGGCGGCGCGCAGCCGCGCGACCGCGTCGGCGGCGTGCGCCGCGGCGTGGCCGCCGCGGCCGGGCAGTCCCGCGCGGGTCGGCCAGCCGGCGATGTCGAAGTTGTCCTTGACCGCGACCGGAATGCCGTCGAGGCGGCCGAGCACGCCCTCGCGGCGGCGGCGCTCGGCGGCCTCGGTCTGCTCACGCACCAGCTCCGGTCGCACGTCGACGAAGGCATGCAGCAGCGGATCGAGCCGGGCCACGGTGTCGAGACTGATCTCCGCCAGCGCCGTCGCCGTCGTGCGGCCGCTGGCCAGTCCGTGCAGCAGCGGGAACAGGCCGGCGCGACGCAGTTGCGCGGCAGCGAGCGGTGACTCGGCATCCATCGTCATCCCTCCCCGGCAAAGGCGCGATCATAACGCTCGCATTGCCGGCGCCACAGGGAAGCCGGACAATCGAACGCCTGTTTGACCCCGCCCTGCACCCAGCCCGGAGCGCGCCATGAGCGAACGCGATGTGATGGAGTACGACGTCGTCACCGTCGGCGCCGGCCCGGCCGGCCTCGCGTTCGCGATCCGCCTCAAGCAGCTCAAGCCCGATGCGCGCGTGTGCGTGATCGAGAAGGCCGCGGCGGTCGGCGCGCAGATCCTCTCCGGCGCGGTGATCGAGCCCGAGCCGCTCAACGTGCTGCTGCCGGAATGGGGCAAGACGCCGCCGCCGGTCTGCGTGCCGGTGACGAAGGACGAGTTCTGGTGGCTGCGCAGCCCGGACAAGGCGCTGAAAATGCCGACGCCGCCGCAGATGCACAACCACGGCAACTTCATCGTCAGCCTGGGCGCGCTGTGCGCCTGGCTGGCGCCGCAGGCCGAGGCGCTGGGCGTGGAAATCTACCCCGGCTTCGCCGCCGCCGAACCGCTAATCGACGACCGGGGTGCCGTCACCGGCGTGCGCATCGGCGACATGGGCGTGGCGCGCGACGGCAGTCACAAGCCCGGCTACACCCAGGGCATCGACATCAAGGCGCCGCTGACGGTGCTGGGCGAAGGCTGCCGCGGCCATCTCAGCAAGCAGCTGATCGCGCGCTACGGGCTCGACCGCGGCGTCGATCCGCAGACCTACGGCATCGGCCTCAAGGAGTTGTGGCAGTTGCCGGCCGGGCGCGGCGAGCCGGGCAAGGTGGTGCACACGCTGGGCTGGCCGCTGGACCCGGCGACTTACGGCGGCAGCTTCCTGTACCACCTCGACGGCGACCGCGTGGCGGTCGGTTTCGTGGTCGGACTGGACTATCGCGATCCGCTGTTCTCGCCCTTCGAGGCCTTCCAGCAGTTCAAGCACCACGCGCGGGTCAAGCCGCTGCTCGAGGGCGGCCAGATCCTCTCCGCCGGCGCACGCGCGCTGGTCGAGGGCGGCTGGCAGTCGCTGCCGAAGGTCGAGATGCCGGGCGCGCTGCTGATCGGCGACGCCGCCGGTCTGCTCAACGTGCCCAAGATCAAGGGCACGCACCAGGCCATGCGCTCGGCGATGCTGGCCGCCGAGCACGTCGCCGAGCGCGGCACCAGCGAAGGCTGGGACGCGCGCCTGCGCAGTTCGGCAGTCGCCGCCGAACTGCGCCGCGTGCGCAACATCCGCCCCGGCTTCCACAGGGGGCTGTGGCTGGGCCTGGCCAACGCCGGCTGGGAAACCATCGCCGGCGGCCGCTCGCCGTGGACGCTGCGCAACCACGCCGATCACGCGCAACTGGCGCGCGCCGATGCGCAGCAGTCGCCGCGGCGCGACTACGTCGAACACACCCTGCCGCCGCGCGACCGCCTGGCCAGCGTGTACTTCGCCGCGACCGAGCACGACGAGGACCAGCCGGTGCATCTGCGCGTCGCCGACACCAGCATCTGCATCGACCGCTGCGTCACCGAG
>JAJYMF010000433.1 GCA_021787175.1 Pseudomonadota bacterium
CGCGCGCAGCGCGGGCACGCAACCTGATCGGGCCGAGTTGCATGCGCGGCGCGAGAAGCTGTCGCGGTCGTGTCGCCGGGTTCCGGCGACATGAAATGCCCGGACCCAGGCGAAGAAGCTAAAAAAAGCGCCGACACAAGGCCGGCGCTGAAATCACTCACGTTGGACAGTGCTGTGCCGGGACGGTTTACATGCGCACCCGCACGCCGAGCTGGAAGTAGCGGCCGATGATGCCTGGCTGCTGGTAGGTGGGGTTGTAGTTCACGCCGGCGTAGTCGATCGGGTCGAAGCCGGGACCGCGGTCGAACAGGTTCTCGATGCCGCCGAAGATGTCGATGTTGTGGGTCAGGTGGTAGCTGCCGTTGAGATCGACGTAGGTGAACGAGGGCACCGTGCAGTTGGCCGGGAAGTTGCCACCATTTGCGCCGATGGAGAAGCACGAGTAGTTGCCGGTTGCGTCCGGCACGCTCATGTACAGGTGGCTGACGTAGTAGACCGACGCCGTCGCCGACCACTTGCCGTTGGTCAGTGTGTTGGACCACGATGCGCGCCACTTCGGCGTGCCGGCGCCGGAGGACAGGATGTACGGCCCCTGGGTGCCGGCCATCTGCAGGTAGCCCTGGCCGAAGTCCTTCTTCCAGGTCAGGATGTCGGTGGCGGTGAACTCGCTGATCCAGTGCAAACCGTACATGATGTGGAAATTACCGCGCAGATCCACATCGACGCCCTTGGTCAGCAGCGAGTTGGCGTTGATGTAGGGGGCGCCGACCAGGATCGGACGCAACGGCGCGCCGGGTGCGTTCGGATCGGGATTGTCGAACTGCATCGTGTAGCCGGGCGGGATCGGCTGGCCGGCGAAATAAGCGTTCAAGGGCACCGCGATGTTGCCGGCGGTGATGATGTTGTTGACCTTGATGTGGTAGTAGTCGATGGTGGCGCTGAGGTTGGGCAGCGGCTGCACGACCGCGCCCAGGGTGTAGCTGGTCGAGGTCTCCGGCCGGATGTTGGGGTTGGCCGTGCTCAGTACCGCCATGGAATACGGCAGCGTGTAGGCGTCGTTGTTATGCAGCGCGGCGAAGTTGGCGGGCACCTGCTCGGTGATGAAACCGGTGGTCTGGCTGGAACCGTTCTCGGCGAAGCTGGGCGCGCGGAAGCCCTTGGAGAAGGTGCCGCGGATGGCCAGCATCTGGAACGGCTGCCACTTGAAACCGGCTGCCGGCGAGAAGTTGCTGCCGAAGTCCGAGTAGTCGCTGAAGCGGCCGGAGATATCGGCTTCCAGCGACTTCAGCAGCGGCGCCTGGAACTCGCCGTACAGCGAGCCCACCTTGTGCGAGCCGATGATCTGGGTGTTGCCCAGACCCAGGGCCTGGTTGCCCGGGTTCATCTCCGGCTCGAACTGCGACTCGTGGCGCACGCTGGCGCCCAGGGCCAGCGCGCTGCGCCCGCCGTCCATGCGCCACAGATGATGCGACACGGTCAGCGAGGCCTCCTGCAGATCCGTGGTGGCGGTGTTGCTGATCGGCGGCGCCAGCGCGGCCAGTACCGCCGGGCTGTTGGAGGCCGGATCGATGAAGCTGTAGGCGCCGGTCTGGATGTCGTTCATCAACGTCGGGATGTTGAGGAAGCCGTAGAAGTTCTCGGTCAGGTAGGTGTGGTTGATCACCGCCGCCGCGTTGTAGCGCCAACTGTCGAAGTAGCCGTGCAGATCGGCCACCAGGCGCATGTTGTGGTTGGTGTAGTTGAAGCTGCCGAAGCCCGGCAGGTCGCCGAACGCGTAGTTGATCAGCGCGTACTGGCCCGCCGCCGCGAACGGATCGTTGGGGTTGGGCTGGCCGTTGAGCAGGGTGGGCGGCAGCGCCACCGCATTGAAGTTGACCGGGGTGGAGATCTGGATCTGCGAGGGCGCCGAGGTGGAGATGGTCTGCACCTGCACGTAGCTGGCGTTGATGTAGCCGGTGGTGTCGCTGTTGAGCTTGAAGGTCACCCGGCCATCAATGGCGTAGCGCTGCTGCTGCGGCGCGATCTCTCCGTACTGGGAAGTGAAGTTCTGTGTGCAGTAGGTGCCCACGCCGGCGGTCGTGGTCGAGGTACTGCCGGGGCCGCAGGGCCGCAGCGGCTGCACCAGGCTGCCCGGAATCTGCTGACCGCTCAGCAGATTGCCCGGCGTGCCCAGCGTGGCCGGCGCCACCGAGCCGTAGATCGAACCCGAGTTCAGGAACGGCTGGCCACCGATAAGGTTGTTGCCACCGATCGAGGACAGGTTCGCGGTGTTGAACGGGAAGCCGCGCTCGCGGTTGTAGATCGGATCGGTCTTCGAGTACTCGACATCGATGTACTCGTTGTGGCCATCGCGCTCCAAGCTGCCGGTGCCGGCCATGAAGTTGGCCGTGGTCTGGGTGCCGCCGCCGTGCTGCGAGGTGCCCATCTCGCCGCTGGCCTCCACGCCGTGATAGGTGCGGCGCATGATGACGTTGACCACGCCGCCGATGGCCGCGGAACCGTAGATCGACGAGGCGCTGGCCTTCAGCACCTCGATGCGCGAGACCGCGTTCAGCGGAATCGAGTTGAGATCGGTGAACGAGCGCTGGCCGTCGTCATCCAGCGCGTAGGGCGCGGTGCGCTGACCATCAATCAGCACCAGAGTCGAGCCCACGTTGAGGCCACGCAGGGCCACGCCGGACGCCCCAGCACCAAAGCCCAGGGTGAAAGCATTGGGAATCGTGCCGCTGTTGTTGGCGCTGATGGCGCGGATCACCTGCGAGACCGAGGTGAAGCCGCTGCGCTTGATCTGCTCGGCGCTGATTACCTGCACCGGCGCCGGTGTTTCCACGTCGATCTGCGGAATCAGCGAGCCGGTGACCATGATGGTCTTCAGGCGCTCGACTTTCTTGGGCGCCTGCGCGCCGTTGCCGGCGGCGTTGCCCGTGGTGTTCTGCGCGTATGCCGCGCCGGCGGAAACCGCCAGCGCCATGCCGATGAACAGCGAAAGGCGATTGCGTGTGAGCAAGGATTTCATCGATAACCCCGTGATTGTGCGGTGGACGAACGCGCGCGCCGGGATGGCGCCTGTACCCGGGGTTGTTCCTGATTCTGCACTGAGCGCTGCCCTGCATCTCACCCCGCTCTCACTCAAGGCTAACGCGCGTTTCACGGGGGCGGACCGCGGCGACGGCCGCTGTATCGAAACAGTATGAAGGCTGTTGTTAATCCGCAATATTCAGGCCGCGGCCCAGTGCGCCCATGGCGGCTCAGGACGCGCCGCACCGTGCCGCCGAGCGGCGGCCGCGGCAGGCATGCCGGGCATGTTCACAGGTCCGGGCGCGGCAACTTCACCGGCACGCCGCGCGTATCGCAGGTGCCGAGTTTGCAGAGCGCGGCGCGCATGCGCGGCATCTGCTGCACGATCAGGTGGAAGATGGCGTTCTGCTCGAACTCGCCGTGGAAGGCGCGTGCGCCGGGGCCGCTGGCCCAGATGCCGACATCCTCGCCGCCGTGGGTTTCATCGTGCAGCGGCACGGTGGCTTCCTGCAGATAGTCGGCGGCGCGCGTCTGCGCTCCGCTCAGCCGGGGCCGGTCCCGCGCCATATCGCTCACGCTGGCGAACAGGTGCGGAAAGCGCTTGGCGCCCTCGGGCTGGCGATCGCTGGCGCCGGCATGGCCCGGACCATTGGCGAAGCCCAGCGTGGTGTAGGGCTGGCCCCGCGCATCCAGCGCCGGACCGCTGCTGGCGGGCGCTTGGTAGCTGTCGCCGGCGCCCGTCACCAGCCCCAGGATGTCGTTGCCGCGCGCGGGATAGCCGGCGAAGGTCAGCGTGTGGCTGTGATCGGCGGTGACCACGATCAGCGTGCCGGTGCCGGCGGTGCGTCTGACCGCCTCGGCCACGGCCGCGGCGAAGGCGCGGGTTTCGTCCAGCGCGCGGAACGCGTTGCCGGCGTGCAGGGCATGGTCGATGCGGCCGCCCTCGACCATCAGGAAATAACCCTGGCGATCACGCTGCAGGATATCGATGGCCTTGGCGGTCATCTGCGCCAGCGTCGGCTCGTCCAGCTTCATCCGCCGGCGGTCGATGTCGTATTCGAGGTGCGAAGGGTTGAACAGGCCCAGCAAGCGCCGCGTGCGCGCCGCATCGACGGCGGCCAACCGGGTCGCATTCCACACGTAGGCGCTGCGCGGCAGGCGCAGCCATTCGGCGACCAGGTCGCGTCCGTCCAGGCGCTGGCCGAAGAAGCCCTGGTGCTGCGGATCCGGCTGGCCGGCGGGCATGAACGCGGTGCGGCCGCCACCCAGCGCCACGTCGAGCAGACCGGCGCGCGCGCTGTCGACCAGTTGCGCGGCGAAGTCGCGGCAGCCCGCCGCGATCGCCTCCGGCGGCAGGTCGGCATCGACCTCCCAGTTGCGCTCGGGGTTATGGCCATAGGTTGCCGCCGGCGTCGCGTGGGTGATGCGCGTGGTGGTGACTGCGCCGGTGGCCATGCCGGTGCTGCCGGCCAGTTGCAGCGCGCTGAGCAACGCGGCGCCCCGCGCGCTGCGGCAATCGCCGCGGCGGGCGCGTTGGTCGACGCCGATGAAGCCGGCCTTGGTCTTCACCCCGGTCATGATCGCGGTCATGGTGCCGGCCGAATCGGGGGTCTGCTGATCGGTTTCGTAGGTGCGACTGAGCGCCGTGTAGGGAAACTGCTCGAAACTGAGACGGAAGCTCTCGCCGTCCATGCCCAGTTTCTGGCCGGCGTAGATGTGGCCGGCGGCCACGGTGGTAAAGCCCATGCCATCGCCCAGGAACACGATCACGTTGCGCGCGCGCTGCGGCCCGCCGGCCTCGACGATGGCCTGGCGCGCGGCGGCGGCACCCTCGGCGAACCAGCGCTGCGGCGTTTCCGGCGCGGTGTCCGGCACGGCCGCCGGGTTCGCCGCGCCGGCCACGGCCACCGGCAGCGCGCTGCCGGCGATCAGCAGGATCAAGCCCAGAACGACCGGCAGGCGCGGGCGGATGTTCAGCGGCATCGCAACGGCTCCAATCTTACGGATCGTAAAATTATGCCGTCGGGCTTGCGCAACGCATGTGACAGCAGCCGGCGTCGCGGCACCGCGAGGCTGCGGCGTGCTCGCCCGCGCCAGCCGCGCGGGCCATCGCCGGGGGACGCGCAGGACGGGCGCCGCTCCCGGTGGGCAGGGCCCGCGATCTTCAGCGCGCGATGAAAATGCGCGCCGGACAGTTGCCGCGGCGGCCGTGTCCGAAGCTGTCCGGCGCAGGGAACTGCGCCAGCCGCCCGGCGCGCACGGTCATCCACACCTGCACCAGAACGTCCGCCTGCGCCGCGCCGGGCCGGCGTCCGCAGCGCAGCTCCAGCGCATGCCGCGAATCGGGTCCGAAGCCGCGCCGGAAAGCCGCCCGCACCGCGCCCTGACGTACCGTCTGCCCGGCATGCGCGCGTATCCAGGCGGTGAAGGCGCTGGCGTTGACGGCATCCAGCATGTCCAGCGCGCGGCCGAAGAACGGCGACGGCCGGAAGCCGAGGCATTGCGCATGCTTGAAGTATTCGTGGCGGTCCAGGCAGCGCTGCGCCGCCGGCATGGCCCGCCACAGCCGCGCCTGCAGGGCCGCAGGCAGATCCAGTGCCGCGTTGCTGCAGAAGCCTGCGGGAATGGCGTGGCCGGGGCGATACCAATAGCAGCCATAGCGCCACCAGACGGGGTCGGGCATGTGCTGCGCCTGCAGCTCCGCGGGCGTGCTGGCCCACAGGCCGTGCAGGCTGAACTGGCGGCTGCGCGCATCCCGCGGCGTGCGCGTGGCGCAGTCGGGTCCGGCCAGCGCGTCGCGCGCCAGGCAGGCACCCGGTTCCCAGATCAGCGCGTAGGTGTATTCGGCAAAACGCAGGCCGGGCTTGCCGTCGGGCGCCGGGCCGAGACCGCCGCCGGCGCGCGCCGGCGGCGCGACCAGCAGCAGGGTCAGCGGCAATAACAGCGCCAGT
>JAJYMF010000048.1 GCA_021787175.1 Pseudomonadota bacterium
GGGTTTCGGCCTGCTTCAGCGCCGCCGCCACTGCGGCGCGGCCCGTCTCGAGGCGGCGCGCCAGCGCGAACTGCGCGGCGTAGTCGGCCGCGCTCATGCCGCGTACGCGCGGATCGGGCACCAGCTTGAGCGTCTGCGTCAGCGCACGGCCGTCGACATCCAGCGTGATCCGGTAGTCACCCGGTGGCGCCCAGACGCCATCGCTCCAGACGCCCTCGGCGCCGGCGAGCGCCGCGGGCGCGGCGGCGCGCAGGTCCCAGACGAAGCGGTGCAGGCCGGGCGTGATCGCCAGCGCGATCGGCGGCACGATCCAGCCGGGCGCGATCTGGATCTTGGCGAGATCAGGCACCGGCACCTTGTTGGCGCTGCTGTAGCGGCGCACGAGCCGACCCGCCGCGTCGGTGATCGTCAGCGTGACCGTCTTCGCGGCCCTCGGCAGCGCGTAGTCGATGGTGGCGCCGTCCGGCGGGTTGGCGCCGCGCGGCTCACTCTTCGGCAGCGGCGTGCCGGTGAAGCCCTCGGGGCGCACGCGGTAGGCAAGCGCCGGCGCGAACAGGTAAGCGCCGCGCGCGGCGACGGCGGCCGCCATCTGCCGCAGCGGGGTGACGTCGTCCATGATCCAGAAGCCGCGGCCGTGGGTGGCGATCACCAGGTCGTCGTTCTTGACCACCAGGTCGCGCACCGAGGTCGTCGGCAGATTCCGCGTCAGTGATTGCCAGTGGTCGCCGTCGTCGAAGGACACGAACACGCCGCGTTCGGTGCCGGCGTAGAGCAGACCGGGCGTCACCGGATCGGCACGCACCACGTTGACGAAGTCGCCGCCGGGAATGCCGTGGACGATCGCCTGCCAGGTCTTGCCGCCGTCATGGGTGCGGAAGATGTAGGGATTGCGGTCGTCGAGGCGGTGGCGATCGACGGACACGTACGCGCTGGCGTCGTCGAAGGCCGAGGCGTCGATGTTGCCGACCTTCGACCACGGCGTCAGCGCCGGCGGGGTGACATTGGTCCAGTGCGCGCCGCCGTCGCGGGTCACCCAGACCAGGCCGTCGTCGGTGCCGGCCCAGATCAGCCTGGCGTCGCGCGGCGAGGGCGCGATCGCATAGACCACGCCGCGGCGCGGTCCCGGCACCGGGCTGTCCTCGGCGGTGACCGCATCGAGATTGGCCGGCACGCCGGGATCTTCGCGGGTCAGATCGGGACTGACCGCGGTCCAGTGCGCGCCGCCGTCGGTGGTGCGGAAGATGCGCTGGTTGCCGAAGTACAGCGCCTTCGGATCGGCCGCCGAGAACACCAGCGGCAGGGTCCAGGTGACGCGGTAGGTGCCGGGCAGGGCGAGCGTCGGATCGACCGACTGCGTTTGCCGGGTCTTGAGATCGAGCTTGTCGACGGTGCCGCCGTAGACGATGTCGGGATCGGTCGGGTCGGGCGCGACCATGCCGCTCTCGCCGCCGGCCCGGGTCTCGTGGAACTGCATCATGCTGATGCCGTCGATGGTGCCGGTGCGGCTGGGCACGCAGGCCGCGCCCGAGTCCTGCTGCGCGCCGCAGACCCGGTACGGGAACCGGTTGTCGGTGACCACGTGGTACATCTGCGCGGTCGGCTGGTTGTACCAGCTCGACCACACCTTGCCGCCGTCCACCGACACCACCGCGCCCTGGTCGACGCCGAGGATGCGGTGCGCCGGGTCGGCCGGATCGATCCACAGCACGTGATAGTCGTCGCCGCCGGGCGCGCCCTTGATCGGCACGAAGGTCTTGCCGGCGTCGCGCGACTCGTACAGCGCGGTGTTGGCCGCGTAGATCCGGTTCGCGTCCCGCGGATCGACGGTGATGCCGCCGAAGTACCAGCCGCGCTGCCAGACACGCACGTCGCTGCTGGCGCGGGTCCAGGTCGCGCCGCCGTCGTCGGAGCGGTAGAGGCCACCGGCCGCGGCGTCGACCATCGCATAGACGCGTTGCGGATCGGAAGGTGCCACGGCGATGCCGATGCGGCCCGGATCGGCGGCGAAGCCATGTGCGGGCTGGCTGATCTCGCTCCAGTGCGCGCCGCCGTCGCTCGACTTGTACAGGCCCGAGCCGGGACCGTTGGACGGCGGGTACACATTCCACGGCGGCCGCCGCGTCTGCCACAGCGCCGCGTAGATCACCTGGCTGTCGGCCGGATCGAAGGCGAGGTCGATCGCGCCGGTGTTCGCGTTCTTGTACAGCACCCTGGTCCAGGTCCGGCCGCCGTCGGTGCTCTTGAACACGCCGCGCTCGGTGTTGGCGCCGTAGGGGTGGCCCAGTGCGGCGACGTAGACCACGTCGGGGTTGTGCGGATCGACCAGGATGCTGCCGATCGCCTGGGTGTCGGCCAGGCCGATGTGCGTCCAGGTCTTGCCGGCATCGACGGACTTGTACATGCCGTTGCCCAGGGCGATGTCCGAGCGCATGTCGGCTTCGCCGCTGCCGACGTAGATCACGTCCGGATTCGACGGCGCCACCGCGATCGCGCCGATCGAGCCCACCGGCTCGCGGTCGAAGATCGGCGTCCATGTGCGTCCGGCGTTGTCGCTCTCCCACACGCCGCCGTCCACCGCGCCGAAGTAGAAGCGCTGCGGATGCTGCGGCACGCCGGTCACCGCCAGCACGCGGCCGCCGCGGAAGGGCCCGATCAGGCGCCAGTGCAGCGCGGCCAGATCCCGGGCCGGCACGGACGCGGGTGCCGGTGCGGCCGGGGGGGCGGCCTGCACCGCGCTGCCGGCTGCGCCGAGGGTCAGGGCGAGCAGGGCGGCGAACGAACGGACGTGGCGCATGGGGACGATCCTGCGGCGGGGCGAAGCGCCGATCATAGACAAAGCAGGGATCGGCGTGGCGAGGCGTCGCAGCATCGCCGTCGCCGAGCTGGCGGCGGGGAGGCTCCGATCAGGCCAGGTGCCCGCTCGCCGCAGGGCCGTCGAGGCTCAGACGCCAGTCGCGCACGGCCCCGGACAACAGCTCCGGGTTGGCGGCCATCGCCACCAGGGTGCCGGCGCGCAGGGGCACCACGGTGCCGTGCCAGCCCGCGCGCTCGAAGCGATCATGGGCGCGATTGCGGTGTCCCACCACGTAGATCACCGTCACCGGCAGGCCGCCGCGCTGCATCACCAGATGCACCGTGCGGTAGGGTCCGACCGGACAGTCGTGCACATAGGTCACGTCGGGCGGCGGACTGGCCGCCAGGCGCACGCCCCGATTGATGAAGCCCTGCTCGATCGCGCTGACCGGAATCGGCTGCTTGAGGCCCAGCGCAAAGGCCTCGCCGGGCAGATGGGCCACCGCCAGCGCCCGCAGGCTCTCGGTATCGTCGCGCGTGCCGAGGAAGCGTCCCAGCACGAACGCGCCGCCGGCCGAGGCCGCCAGCGCCAACCCGCGCTGCAGGTACTTGCGCCGCGCCAGGCGCTCCTCGGTGGCCTGCGCCAGCAGCATGCGCTCGGCCAGGCGCGGCGGCGGCGGCACCGCCAGCGCGTCGGCCAGGCGGCGCTCGAACTGCTGCGCGCGCGCCCACGCCGCGGCGCAGGCCGGGCAGGCGTCGCGGTGGGCGATAAAGTCGGCGTCGCGATGGGCGGGGTCGGCGCCCAGCCGGCGGCGGAATTCAAGGCAGTCCATGGGTCGTCTCGCTGCGTTCGGACAGCGCCTCCTTCAGCTTCTGGCGGGCGCGAAACAGTTGCACCATCACCGCGTTGGCCTTGACGCCCAGTTCGGCGGCGATCTCCTCGCAGCTGTACCCGCCCAGCACCTGCATCAGCAGCGGCTCGCGGTACTTGGGCGGCAACGCCAGCATGGCCTCGCGCAGCTCGGCATCGCTGCCCTGGCGCTCCGGATCGGCCCAGGCCATCTCGGCTGCGTGCTGCTCGTCGTCGAGCTCGTCCATGCCCGGACGCACGCGTTCGTACAGGCGCGCATGCTCGCGGCGCAGGATGGTGTACAGCCAGCCGCGGGCGGCCTCGGCTTCGCGCAGGGCTTCCAGTCCCTTCCAGGCGCGCAGCAGGGTTTCCTGGACCAGATCCTCGGCCAGCGCCGCCTGGCCGCACAGCCAGTAGGCGTAGCGGTACAGCTCGCCGCTGTGCGCGCGCACGAGCGCCTCGAACTGGCGCTGACGGGTATTCACGAACGGCAGGACCGGCATCAGGCGCATCCCCTTACACGCTGACCGGAACAGTATCGCACCGCGCTTCGGCGCCGTTCAGCCGCGGTGCTCGCCGGCGAGGTAGTCTTCGCTCTGCATCTCGATCAGGCGACTCCCGGTGCGCGCGAACTCGGCGCGCAGGCGCTCGCCGTGGTAGAGATCGACGATCGGTGTCGCGGCCGAGCAGACCAGCTTGACGCGGCGGTCGTAGAACTCGTCGACCAGGTTGACGAAACGGCGCGCGGGATCTTCGTTGTCCGGCCCGAACGGCGGCACGCCGGACAGCAGCACGGCGTCGTGGCTGCGGGCGATCTCGATGTAGTCGCCGACCGCGCGCGGTCCGTCGCACAGCGCATCGAACGCGAACCAGGCCACCGCGCCCGCCGCGCGCTTGCAGGGGATACCGCGGCCGTTGACGGTCAAGGTTCCGCCGGATTCGCCCGGCGCCTGCGCCAAACGCTCGAAGACCGCCGTCAGGGCGCGCTCGGCTTCGGGGCCCGCCGGGGTGTGCCAGGTCGGTGCCTGTTTCAGCGCGCGCAGCCGCCAGTCGTGGTCGGAGACCATCTCCAGCACCTCGCAGCGCTGTTCCAGCAATGCGATCGCCGGCGCGAAGCGCGCGCGCTGCAGGCCGTCGCGATACAGCTCGGCCGGCGGCGTGTTGGAGGTGGTCACCAGCACGACGCCATGGCGAAACAGGGCCTGCAGCAGATTGGCGAGGATCATGGCGTCGCCGATGTCCTGCACGAAAAATTCGTCCAGGCACAGCACGCGTGTGTGTGCGGCGATCTCGGCGGCGACACGCGCGAGCGGATCACGCTCGCCGTCGTGCGCCGCCAGTGCGTCGTGCACCCCGGCCATGAAGCGGTGGAAATGCCGGCGCAGCGCAATGCCGGGGGGCAGCGCGGCCACCAGCAGGTCCATCAGGAAAGTCTTGCCGCGGCCGACCCGGCCCCACAGGTACAGCCCGCGCGCCGCGCCATTGCGGTGAGCGCCGAGGCCGAGGCGGGCCCGCAACGAAGCGCGCGGCGGTGCGCGCAGCAGCATTGCATGCAGGTGGTCGAGCGCCGCCAGCGCGGCGTGCTGCGCGGGATCGTCCTGCCACTGCCGTGCCGCCACGCCGGCGGCATAGCGCGCGCCGGGCGTGGCCGCGGGATCCGTCGTCACACGCTGTCCCGCAGCGGCGGCAGCCAGCCGCGCACCGCGTGCTTCACCGCGCCGCGCAGGTCGAGCAGGCGGCGGTGGAAGAAATGCCCGGTGTCGGCCATGCGCACTACCACCGGCGCCGGATCCTGCGCATCGGCCCAGGCGAACACCGCCGCGGCCTCGACGATCTCGTCGGCCTCGCCCTGCACCAGCAGCCACGGGCAGTCCGGCGTCGCGATGCCGGCGAAGTCGCGTACGCCGACCGGCGGCGCGACCGTGATCAGCGTCGCGGGCGCGAGCGCCGGCGCGCAGCGCAGGCTGACGTAGCCGCCGAAGGAAAACCCCGCCAGCCACAGCGCATCGCCCGCGCGCGCCGCGCGCGCCCAGGCCGCGACCGCGAGCAGGTCGTCGCTCTCGCCGCGGCCGTCGTCGTGCGCGCCTTCGGAGGCGCCGACGCCGCGGAAGTTGTAGCGCACCGTGGCCAGTCCGGACTCGCGCAGTGCGCGCTCGAGCATGGTCACCACCTTGTTGTGCAGGGTGCCGCCCTGGCGCGGGTCGGGATGGCTGATCACCGCCACGCCGCGGCGCGCGGCGGCGCGTTCGGGCA
>JAJYMF010000042.1 GCA_021787175.1 Pseudomonadota bacterium
CCTTCATCAGGCCGATGTTGCCTTCCTGGATCAGGTCGAGGAACTGCAGGCCGCGGTTGGTGTATTTCTTGGCGATCGAGATCACCAGACGCAGGTTGGCCTCGACCATCTCCTTCTTGGCGCGCCGCGCCTTGGCTTCGCCGATCGACAGCGAGCGATTGATCTCCTTGATGTCGGTCAGCGGCAGGAACAGCATGCGCTCGATCGACGCCAGCTTTTCCTGCGCGGCGACGATGGCATCGCGGCGGTTCTTGATTGCCGGCGCCCAGCGCTGCTTCTTGCGGCCGAGATGATCGGCCCAGGCCAGGTTGGTCTCGTTGCTGGGGAAGTTGGCCAGGAACTCGTCGCGCGGCATGCGCGAGGAGCGCACGCACAGGTCCATGATCTCGCGCTCGTGGCTGCGCACGTCGTTGACGATCTCGCGCAGCTTCTTGACCATGCCGTCGATCAGCGCCGACGGCAGCTTGAGCTTGAGAAACGCCTCGGCCATCTGCTCGCGCACCTTCTGCTGCTTGCGCTCGCCCGGCTCGGTCCTGGCCGCGGCCTTCTCGAACCTGGCGTAGAACGCGCGCAGCTCGTCCATGCGCCGGCGCACCTCGACCGGATCGGGTCCGGTGGCGACGGCCTCTTCTTCTTCGCCCTCGACCTTGACCTTGGCGTCGTCGGCAAGATCCTCGTCGTCGGCCTCGACCGCCTCGATCAGCGCCGGCGGCGGCACCGGCTCGGGCACTTCGAGGTCGTTGAAGCCGGCGAGGATCTCGGACAGGCGCTTCTTGCCGTCGAGGTGCTGGTCGTACTCCTCGAGCAGCAGCTGGATCGCCCACGGAAAGCTGGCCAGCGCGGTCTGCACCTGGTTCAGGCCTTCCTCGATGCGCTTGGCGATGGCGATCTCGCCCTCGCGGGTCAGCAGCTCGACGGTGCCCATCTCGCGCATGTACATGCGCACCGGATCGGTGGTGCGGCCGACCTCGGCGTCCACCGCCGAGAGCAGCGCGACGGCCTCTTCGGTGGCGGTTTCGTCATCCACGCCGCTGGTCGGCGCTTCCGGCAGCAGCAGTTCGGTATCGGGCGCAACCTCGTGCACCTCGATGCCCATGCCGTTGATCATGCCGATGATGTCTTCGATCTGCTCCGGGTCGACGATGTCGTCCGGCAGGTGATCGTTGACCTCGGCGTAGGTCAGGTAGCCCTGCTCGCGGCCCTTGGTGATGAGCTGCTTGATTTCGGACTGCTGCTCGTGAGGGTTGTTGGCCATGCCGGCACCACCTGGGAGTTGAACCGCTCAGTATAGCGATATGGTGATTTTCTGACCAGAGATCAAGCCGGATGTTCCCGGCGGGCACGGCCGATGTTCATCGCGCCTGCAACCAGAAGGTGACCGGCCCGTCGTTGACCAGATGCACGCGCATGGCCGCGCCGAAACGTCCGGTCGCGACCACGGGATGCACCGCGCGCGCCCGTTCGACCAGGCGCTCGAACCAGGCCTGCGCCTGCGCCGGCGGCGCGGCGGTGTCGAAGCCGGGGCGCATGCCCTTGCGGGTGTCGGCGGCCAGGGTGAACTGGCTGACCAGCAGCAGGCCGCCGCCGGTGTCCGCGAGCGAGCGGTTCATGCGGCCCGTGTCGTCGGCGAACACGCGATAGCCGAGCAGGCGTTCGAGCAGGCGCGTCACCTGCGCTTCGCCGTCGGCGGGTTCGACCGCGACCAGCGCCAGCAGTCCGGGGCCGATCGCGCCCACGGTCGCGGCGTCCACTTCGACGCGGGCTTCGCTGACGCGCTGGATCAGGGCGATCATCCCGGCGAACGACCGGGGCGTGGATCGAGGGCGAGCGGGCCGGATGGCATCGATGGAACCGGCAAGGCAGCGGGACGTGGCGTGATAGCACCGCGCCGCCGCCGGCACAAGCGCGGCTACACTTGCGGCTTTCGCCGGAGCCCGCATGCGCCCCACGGTCGCCCTCGTCTACGGACTGCTGCGCCTGGCCGGCGTGCTGCCGCTGCGCGCCCTGCACGCGGCGGGCGCGGCGCTGGGCGGGCTGGTCTGGCGGCTGCAGCGGCGCGAACGGCGGCACGTCGAGGAAAACCTGGCGATCGCGCGTCCCGAACTCGCGGCCGAAGCCCGCGCCGCGCTGGCGCGCGAGTGCCTGCGCGAAACCGGCAAGGGCCTGCTGGAGCTGGGCAAGGTCTGGGGCGGCGGCGCGCGGCGCGCGCTGGCGCTGGTGCGCGAGGTCGAGGGCCTCGAACGGTTCGAGGCCGCGCGCGACGGCGGCCGCGGGCTGATCGTGGCCGCACCGCATCTCGGCTGCTGGGAACTGCTCAATCACTGGCTGGGCGCGCGCACCGCGCTGGCCATCCTCTATCGGCCGCCGCCGCGCGCGCAGTGGGAACCGCTGTTGCAGCGTGCGCGCGGCGAGTTCGCACCCGAACAGGTGCGCACCGACGGCGCCGGCGTGCGCGTGCTCTACAAGCGCCTCGCCGCCGGCGGGGTGGTGGGCATCCTGCCCGACCAGCAGCCCGGGCGCGGCGAGGGCACGTTCGCGCCGTTCTTCGGCACTTCCGCGCACACCATGGTGCTGCTGCCGCGGCTGGCCGCGCGCACCGGCGCCACGGTGCTGTTCGCCTTCATGCAGCGGCTGCCGCGCGGGGCGGGGTTTCGTCTGCATTTTCTGCCGGCGCCGGCGGGCCTGACCGATCCCGATCCGGTGATCGCAGCCGGCGCGCTCAACCGCGGCGTCGAGGCCTGCGTCGAGCGTGCCTTCACCCAGTATCAGTGGACCTACCGGCGCTGGTCGGACCGGCCGCCCGGTGAGCCCGTCGCCGCGCCGTCGCGCGATGTCTGATCAGCGCGGCGCGGACTCGCTGCGGCGCAGGAATACCCGCATCTCTTTCGCGGCCTGCACGTCGCCGCGCGCTTCGGCGACGGCGATGCCGCTGCGCCACGCGTCCGCTGCCGCCACGGCATCGCCGGTCGCCTGCAGGGCCTTGCCCAGCAGTTTCCACGCCGCGGAGTAGTGCGGATCGAAACCGATCGCCGCGCGCAGCTCGGTCGCCGCGGCGCCGGCATCGCCGGCGGCCAGCAGCGCCTGGCCCAGGGCGAAGCGCAGCAGGGCGCCGTCGCGCGGGCTGCCGCACCGGGCACGCAGTCGGGCGATGGCGTCGGGATTCATGGCGTGGAGGACTCAGCGCAGCGCGCCATAGCGCGGATCGTCCGGGGGATAAAGCATCGTCGGCGAGCGCGGTTCGGGCGGCGTGCGGCCTGCACGCAGCGCGGCCAGGCTGGGCGCCGGCCAGATCACCAGCCAGACCGCGCGAAACGGCTGCACGAAGAGCGCATCGCGCAGGTCGGCCGGCCGCAGGTGCGCCGGGTAGTCGATGACCAGTCCGTCGGGATGCGCCGCGGCCCAGTCCTCGAGCGCCTGACCGTCGTAGAGCCGGGTGATCGGCTGCGTCAACCGGCCGAGGTAGTGGTACTGGCCGTCGTAGAGGCCGAGATTGGCGATCGGCCGGCCCTGCGCTTCGGCGCGCGCCAGCACCGTGGCGGCGGGTTTGAGATTGAACGCCGGCCACAGGGTCAGGCTGAACAGGCCGTTGGCCGCGGCGGCGCCGACCAGCCCGGCGAAGGCGATGCGGCGCAACTCGCCGCGCCCGCGCAGCAGCAGCAGCAGACCCAGCAGCAGATAGATCACGCCGAAGCCGGGGCTGGCCGGCGCCAGCGCCGCGAACCAGCGATTGGCGACCTGGCCGCTGGCGACCAGACGCGGCAGGGCGATCAGTGCCAGTGCCAGCGCAAAGCTGACCAGCGCCAGCGGCCACGGCGCCAGCCAGGCGCTGCGGGCCGGACCGCCGTGACGCTCGCGCAGATGCGCCATCGCCGCCGCCAGCAGCAGGGCGAAGCCGGCGTAGTCCGGCAGCAGGTAATAGGGCTGCTTGCCGCTGACCAGCGAGAAGGTCAGCAGCAGCGGCCCCAGCCAGACGAACAGAAAGCGCAGCCCCGGCTCGAACGGCCGCCGCAGCAGGGCCAGCGCCGCCCACGCCCGCGGCCACAGCGCGAACGGAAAGATCAGCACCGGCAGCAGCGGCAGGTACCACCAGAACGGCTTGGCGTGCGCGAACGCATCCACCACGCGTCCGGCGGTCTGGTGGAACAGCAGCTGGTCGCGATAGGCCGGACCGCCGGCCCAGGCCGCCGGCAGCGCCCACGCCAGCAGCATCGCCATGCCGGCCAGCAGCGCCAGTGCGCCGCCGAGATACCAGCGCTTCCGCTCGCGCCGCGCCCAGTCGTTCCACAGCGGGCCCAGCAGCCAGGGGAAGATCACGTGCAGCAGCATCACCGGACCCTTGGTCAGCAGGCCCAGGCCGACCGCCAGCGCGAACCAGCCAAGGCGCGGCGCCTCGCGGCGCGGCCCCGGTGTCAGCGCCAGCAGCGCGCCCAGCACGCAGGCGGCCAGCAGCACCTCGTACATGATCTGCAGGCCGAACAAAAAGCCGTAGCCGAATGCCATCAGCAGCCACGGCGTCGCGCGGCCGATCCAGGGGCGATCAGGGAACAGCCGGCGTGCCAGCGCCGCCGCCAGCACCAGCTCGACCGCGCCGATCAGCACCTCGAGCAGGCGCGGCCAGACGTCGCCGACGCCGCCCACCGCCCAGCCGAGATGGATCAGCCAGAACAGCAGCGGCGCCTTGTCGCTGTAGGGCTCGCCGTTGAGGTAGGGCACCAGGAAGTGATGGCCGTGCCACATCTCCCACGCCCCCGACAGCGCGCGGGTGGAGAAGATCGGCATCGGGCCGTGCTGGAAGATCGCGATCAGCGCGACCACCAGCCACAGCGGCAGCCAGGGCCACAGCGCGCGCAGCGCGTCGGAACGGAGGTTTCGGGAGCGCATCGTGCACTCGGTGCGGAGGGGCTGCGCCAGTTTACCCGAGCGCTGCGCACGGCCCGGCCGCGGCTACACTGGCCGCATCGCTCCGACCCTGCCGCCGATGTCCGACCGCCCGTCGATCTCCGCCTGCGTGATCACCCTCAACGAGGCCGACCGCATCGAGGACTGCCTCGACTCGCTGGCGTTCTGCGACGAGATCGTGGTGGTGGATTCCGGTTCGACCGACGCCACCCGCGAGCTGGCCGCCGCCCGCGGTGCGCGCGTTCTGGTGCGGACGTTCGACGGCTACCGCACGCAGAAGGATCACGCTGTGCGCAACGCCGGCCATGACTGGATCCTGTTCCTCGACGCCGATGAGCGGGTGACGCCGGCGCTGCGCGCCGGCATCGAGGCCGCGCGTGACGCCGGCTTTGCCGCCGCGGGCTACCGCTGCGCGCGTGCCACCGAGTATTTCGGCGCCTTCCTGCGCCACGGCAACGCCTATCCCGACCGCGTGCTGCGGCTGTTCGACCGTCGCCGCGGCGGCTTTCGCGGCGACCGTGAGATCCACGAGCACGTCGAGGTCGACGGCGCGGTGGCGACGCTGGCCGGCGACATCGAGCATCACGCCTACCGCTCGCTCGACGATCAGCTGCAGCGCCTGGACCGCTATGCGCGGATGATGGCGGCGCACATGCACGCCACGGGGCGACGCGCGCGCATCGCCAACATCCTGCTCAACCCGGCCTGGCGTTTTCTGCGCGGCTACCTGCTGCGCGGCGGCTTTCGCGACGGCTGGCGCGGCCTGGTCTACGCCAGCGTCGAGGCCAACTACGTGCGCCAGAAGTTCATCCGCCTGTGGTTGTTGCAGCGGCGCCACTGACGCCCAGGCGGCGCAAGCGCAGCGACACGCCGAGCGCGGCACCGAGCAGGATCATCAGCGGCGTGCGCATGTAGCCGTTGCTCCACAGCAGAAAATCGAAGGCGTTGACGATCAGCA
>JAJYMF010000339.1 GCA_021787175.1 Pseudomonadota bacterium
GCGCTGGGCGCGGCCGGCGCCGGCATGTGGATCGCCGGCAGCGTGATGGACCTGTCCGGCTTCGTCCCGCCCCTGCCGACGCTGGCCCTGACCGCGCTGGCCGCGGCGCTGGGCGTGATGCTGCTGGGTCTGGCCGGAACCCGCCGCGTGCTGGCAACTTCGCCACTGGCCCTGCTGCGCCGCGGTTGACACGGAATGCGTGTCAACCTCAGGCCGAGCGATGCGTTGACACCAACGGCGGTCCCCTCTCACCGCCGACAAGAAAATCCCCTTGCTTGAACTTCCAGACGGACCCGGATGGTCCGCCTTTTTGTTGCGCGGTCAATCGCCGCGATGCGGCACACTGACCGCACCCTTGACGTCGCGGTAGTGGATATCGCCGCTGCCGGTGGCGCCCACCGTCAGGCTGCCGCCGACGCCGGCGATGAACACGTCGCCCGATCCGGTCGAACCGATGCGGACGTTGCCGCGCACGTCGCGCGCGCTGACGTCGCCGGAGCCGGTGCCGGCGACATCGACGCTGCTGCCGACACCCTCGAAGCCGAGATCGCCCGAACCGGAGTGCCCCGCACGCACATCGCCGCGCACACGCTCGGCGTGCACATCGCCCGAACCGGTGCCGCGCAGGTCGAGGCTGCCGATATCGGTCAGGCGCGCATCGCCCGAGCCGAGACGCAGGCCGACCGCGCCGGCGATGCCGCGCGCGCTGAGGTCGCCCGAGCCCGAGGTCACGTCCAGCGCCGCGATCTGCTGCGCATCGACATCACCCGAACCGGTGTCCACCGCCAGCGCCAGCGCCGCCGGCACGCGCACGCTCAGGGTGAAACGACGACTGTCCCATGAAAACCAGCCGCCGCCACTGCTTTGCATTTTCGCGGTCACCACGACCGTATCGCCCTGGCGCTGCGATTCCAGCGTCATGCCGGCCAGCGCATTGGGATCGGTGGCGCAGGCGCGGCCGCGCACCTCGACCCTGGCGAGCCCGGGCACGCCGATCACCTCGAGATCGGCCGCACCCAGCACGAAGCGCGCCTGGCGCAGGCCGGCGGCGTCGAGGTCGAGCGTGCGCAAGGCCTCGTGAGGACAGGAGCTGGCCGCAGCCAGCGCGGGCATCAACAGCAGGGCGAGACAGGCAAGCAGGCGGTGCATGGTCGGCTCCGGTCGAAAGGAGTCCGTTGGATGCGCCGCGGATGGCAATCGTTTAGCCGGCCGACCCTGCGGGGCTGGCCGACAGCGCGACCATGGCGGCACCAGCGGGATCGATGCCCGCCGCTTCCGGTCATTTGCCCGTCAGACCGCGGGCACCACTCGCGCGCCAGCGATCGACCTCGCCGTACGCCCACGCCGTGGTCAGTTGCTGCCAAGCGCGCCGGGCCAGAATCGTGTTGGCGATCATCGCGACCAGCATCACCGCCGTCAGGATCAAGGCAGGGCCGCTGTGGGTCATGCGGCAGATCAGGGCCGGCAAGCCGAACGCCAGCAGCACCAAGCCTTGGGCAAGCAGATAGTGATCGGTCAACCGCGAACAATCCCGGCGGAGCTGCTCCATGGTCTGACCCTCCAGTGCAAGTCTGATGAGGCTTTCGGCGCCTTCGCACCGGCGTCCACTTCACTCCTGCATCGGTCGGCGCGCAGACGTCTGAAGCCCGGATTGACGATCCGTGACAATCCGGCGGCGAATGTGCGACCGCGCGCACAGGACACGGGCGTATCGCTGCGGAGGTGCGGACGATCCGAGCGGTCGGTCAGACTGACTGGAGCCCCGGGGAATCGAGCCCGGAACGGCACAAAGTACCGAACGGCCCCGGCCCATGGCGGGCGGCGAGGATGCAGGGGTCAGGCCGGGCCGGCCGAAAGCGGGCTCTCCCCCGCTTCCCTTTCCTCGATCTTTGCCGCATCCCACAGCTGATCCTGCCCGGCCAGCGGCAGCGCAGCGAGGTCGATACCGCGCTCGCGGGCGATGCGCTCCATGGCGCGGAAGCGGCGCTCGAACTTGGCGTTGGCGTGACGCAGCGCACGCGCGGGATCGATACCGGCGTGGCGCGCGAGATTGGCGGCGACGAACAGCAGATCGCCCAGTTCGTCCTCGATGCGCGCGGTGTCGGCAGGCACCGCGTCGGGGCCGTTGAACTCGGCGCGCAGTTCGGCGATTTCCTCGTCGAGCTTGTCCAGCACCGGGGCCGGCCCGGGCCAGTCGAAACCGACCGTGGCCGCACACTGCTGCAGTTTCAGTGCGCGCTGCCATTCGGAATGGCCGCGGGCGACGCCATCGAGCACGCTTTCCGGAGCCGCCTCGCCGCGGGCGCGGCGCTCGTCGGCCTTGATCGCGTCCCAGGCGCGGGTCTGCTCCGCGACGTCGGCATAGCGCGTGTCGCCGAACACGTGCGGATGCCGGCGCACCAGCTTGTCGCCGATGGCCTGCACCACGTCGGCGTAGGCGAAGAGCCCCGCCTCCTCGGCCATGCGCGCATGGAAGACCACCTGCAGCAGCAGGTCGCCCAGTTCGTCGCGCAGGTCGGCAAAGTCGCGCCGCTCGATGGCGTCGACGACCTCATGGGCCTCCTCCAGCGTGTAGCGGGCGATGGAGTCGAAGTCCTGCTGCACGTCCCAGGGACAGCCGCGTTCGGGATCGCGCAGGCGGGCCATGATCGCGAGCAGGGCGGCCGTATCGTAGCGGGGCGTATCGGTCATGCGTCGGGGTTTCCTGGGGCCAGTCCGAGCTTGGTGCGCCAATCCTGCGCCGGATCGCCGACGGCGATGAAGTGCGGATTGAGCAGGGACTCTTTGGTGTTGTAGGCCAGCGCCGCGCCATCCAGGCCGAGCACCGCGCCACCAGCCTGCTCGAGCACGCACTGCGCGGCGGCGGTGTCCCATTCCGAGGTCGGACCGAGGCGGACGTAGAGATCGGCCGCGCCTTGGGCCAGGCGCAGGAACTTCAGCGACGACCCCAGCGCCAACGCTTCGTGCGGACCCAGCCGGGCCAGCAGTGCTTGTTCCGCCGGCGAGGCGTGCGATCGGCTGCCGGCCACCATCGGACGCCCCGGCAGTGCGCGGCTGTGCAGTCGCTGCGCCGTCGCGCCGGAGCGCATCTCGCGCCAGGCGCCGCCGTCCTGCCAGGCCAGCGCCAGCTCGCCGCTGACCGGCGCCAGCACCACCCCGAGGACCGGCATGTGGCCGTCGATCAGCGCCACGTTGACGGTGAACTCGCCGTTGCGCTTGACGAACTCGCGGGTGCCGTCCAGCGGATCGACCAGCCAGTAGCGCGACCAGTGCCGGCGCTCGGTCCAGGGCACATCGGCGGACTCCTCCGACAGCACCGGCCACTGCGGTGCCAGCGCGACCAGACCGGCGACGAGGATGCGGTGCGCGGCGAGATCGGCTGCGGTCAACGGCGAGGTATCGTCCTTGAGTTCGACGGCGAACGCGCCGGCGTACACCGTCATGATCGCCTCGCCCGCGCGCCGCGCGAGGTCAGCCACTGCACGCGACAGCGCGGGCAGCAGGGTCATCGCGGCCGCAGCCGTCCGGCCAGATGTTCGCGGGCGATGAACAGCGCGGCGATCGAGCGGCCTTCGCTGACGTCCTCGCGCGCCAGCAGAGCGTGCAGCTCGGACAGCTTCCAGGGCACCACCTCGAGCTCCTCCGGCTCGTCGCCGGGCAGGCGCTCGGGATAGAGCTCCTCGGCCAGCACCACGTGGGTCATGTGCGTCATGTAGGCCGGCGACAGCGTCAGCGTGTTGAGGATGCGCAGGCGGCGTGCTCCGTAGCCGACCTCCTCCTTGAGCTCGCGGTTGGCGCCCTGCTCGACCGTCTCGTCGCGATCCAGGCGCCCCTTGGGCAGGCCGAGTTCGTAGCGCTCGACGCCGACCGCGTACTCGCGCACCAGCAGCACGGTGTCGGCGTCCAGCATCGGCACGATGATCACGGCGCCGAGGCCGGAGGGCATCAGGCGCTCGAAGGTGCGGCGCTCGCCGTTGGAGAACTCCAGGTCCACGCGCTCGATGCGCAGAAACGGCGTGGAATCGGCGGCATGCGTGGCGAGGATGCGCGGCAGGCGGGGCATGCGCGCGATTGTAACCGTGCGTGCAGCGGCCGCGGCGCTTGAGCCGCACGGCACCGCGCGCGGATGATAGGCGAATGGACGACTCCGCCGCCGCGCTGGCCGCACGCGATCTTGCCGTGCTCTGGCATCCCTGCACGCAGATGCACGACCACGAGCGCGTGCCGATGATCCCGATCGCGCGCGGCGGAGGCGCGTGGCTGATCGGAGCCGACGGCCGCCGCTACCTCGACGCGATCAGCTCGTGGTGGACCAACCTGTTCGGCCACGCCAACCCGCGCATCGCCGCCGCGATTGCCGAGCAGGCGCGCACGCTGGAACAGGTGATCTTCGCCGGCCACACGCACGCGCCTGCCGTCGAGCTGGCCGAACGCCTGCTGGCGGTCGCGCCGCCGGGGCTGAGCCGGGTCTTCCTCGCCGACAACGGCTCGGCGGCGGTCGAGGTGGCGCTGAAGATGAGCTTCCACTACTGGCGCAACCGGGGCGAAGGCGAGCGCAGGCGTTTCATCGCACTCACCGGCGGCTATCACGGCGAGACCCTGGGCGCGCTGGCGGTCAGCGACGTCGGCCTGTACCGCGAAACCTACGCGCCGCTGCTGTTCGAGCGTCTGCTGGCGCCCTCGCCCGACGCCTGGGAGAGCCTGCCCGGCGAGTCCGCTGCCGATGTCGCGGCACGGCGCCTCGACGAACTGCGCGCCCTGCTCGAGCGTCACGCCCACGAGGTCTGCGCGGTGATCGTCGAGCCGCTGGTGCAGTGTGCGGGCGGCATGCGCATGTATCACCCGAGCTATCTCACCGGCCTGCGCGCGCTGTGCGACGCGTTCCGCGTGCATCTGATCGCCGACGAGATCGCGGTCGGCTTCGGCCGCACCGGCACGCTGTTCGCCTGCGAGCAGGCGCCGCCGACCGCGCCCGGCGCGCGCGCGGGCATCACGCCCGATTTCCTGTGTCTGTCCAAGGGCCTGACCGGCGGCTTCCTGCCGCTGTCGGCGGTGCTGACCACGCAGCGCGTCTATGAGGCTTTCTACGCAGACTACAGCGCCGGCAAGGCCTTCCTGCATTCGCACAGCTACACCGGCAATCCGCTGGCCTGCCGCGCCGCGCTGGCGACGCTGGACATCTTCCGCGACGAGCCGGTGCTGGAGCGCAACCTCGCACTGGCCGCGCATCTCGCCGCCCGGCTGGCGCCGCTGGCGGAGCACCCGCATGTGGCCGACGTCCGCCAGACCGGCCTGATCGCCGCCGTGGAACTGGTTGCCGACAAGATCACGCGCACGCCCTACCCCGCTGCCGAGCGCCGCGGTCTGCGCGCGCGCCTGGCCGCGCTGGAACGCGGCGTGGTGCTGCGTCCGCTGGGCGAGGTGATCTACGCCATGCCTCCCTACTGCACCACGCCGGAGGAAATCGACTTGATCGTCGATGCCATCGCCGCCGGCATCGACGCCGCCTGCCGTTGAGTGCCGCCATGCGCACGATCCGCCTCTACGTCGATCTGCCTCTGGCGCCGGACTCCGACGCCACCCTGCCCACCGCGGCCGCCGAGCACGCCACGCGCGTGCTGCGGCTGCGCAGCGGCGACGCGCTGGTGCTGTTCAACGGTGACGGTCACGACTATCCGTCGCATCTTCTGGGTGTGTCCCGCGCCGGCGCCAGCGTGCGCATCGCGGCGCGCACCGCGCCCGCGGCGCCGGCCTCGCCGCGGGCGCTCACCCTGGCGCAGGGCATC
>JAJYMF010000193.1 GCA_021787175.1 Pseudomonadota bacterium
TTGGCGAGCACCTTGTGCAGGCGCTCTTCGAGGGCAGCCGATTCGGCGTCGCGCTCGCGTTTGAGGGTGAGCAGGGTACGGGTGGGCGCAGTCATGCGCGAAACTCCTCGGGTGGTGCGGAGGCGGTGCCCTCGGGGGCATCCGCGGAGGCCTCCGCCTCGACGGCGGTGGCGGGGGAGGGTGCCGCATCGTCCTCGACGGACGCAGCAGTGATCGGGCCGGCGTCGGTGCGCAGCGGCGCGGCCGCGAAATCGAATTGCGGAAGCATCTCGTCGAGATCGCGGATGTCCGCCAACGGCGGCAGCTCGTCCAGCGACTTCAGGTTGAAGTAGTCCAGAAACTGGCGGGTGGTGCCGAACAGCGCCGGCCGTCCCGGCAGGTCGCGGTGGCCGACGACGCGGATCCACTCGCGCTCCTCGAGCGTGCGGATGATGTTGCTGGACACCACCACGCCGCGGATCTGTTCGATCTCCGGTCGCGTGATCGGTTGCCGGTAGGCGATCAGCGCCAGCGTCTCCAGCAGCGCGCGCGAGTATTTGCCGGGGCGCTCGCTCCACAGCCGGGACACCCAGGGATGAACGTCGGCGCGCACCTGATAGCGGAATCCGGAAGCGACCTCCGCCAGCGTCACGCCGCGATGCTCGGTGTCGGCGCGCAGCGCCTCGATGGCTTGCGCGATGGCATCGGGGCCGGGTTGCTCGTCGTCGCCGAACAGCGCGCCGAGTTGCGGCAGCGACAGCGGATGCGGCGAGGCCAGCAGCGCGGCCTCGATGATGCGTTTCAGGTTGGCTATGTCCATGGATTCATTCGGATACGGCGGTGCGCGCCTTGAGGTAGATCGGCGCCAGCGGCGCCTCCTGCACAATTTCCACCAGCATTTCCTTGGCCAGCTCGAGCATCGCGAGAAAGCTCACCACCACGCCCAGCCGACCTTCGCTCGGATCGAACAGCGTCTGGAACGCATGAAAGGCGCCGTCCTGCAGCGACTTCAGCACCTCGCCCATGCGCTGGCGCACCGACAGCGCGTCGCGGCGCACCGCGTGGTGGCCCGACAGTTCGGCGCGGCGCAGCACGTCCTTCAGCGCCAGCAGCAGTTCGCGCAGATCCACCGGCGGCGGCAGGCGCACGACCACCCGATCCGTGACCTCCGCCTGCGCCAGCGCGGTATCGCGTTCCATGCGCGGCAACGCATCGATATCGGCCGCTGCCTTCTGGAAGCGTTCGTACTCCTGCAGCCGGCGCACCAGCTCGGCGCGCGGGTCGTCCTCGACGCCTTCGGCGGCGGGTGGTCGCGGCAGCAGCAGCCGCGACTTGATCTCGGCCAGGATCGCGGCCATCACCAGGTATTCCGCAGCCAGCTCCAGCCGCATCTCGTGCATCATCCCGATGTAGTCCATGTATTGCCGGGTGATCTCGGCGATCGGAATGTCGAGGATGTCCAGGTTTTGCCGCCGGATCAGGTACAGCAGCAGATCCAGCGGTCCCTCGAAGGCCTCGAGGATGACCTCGAGCGCATCCGGGGGGATGTACAGGTCCTGCGGCATCTGCAGCAGCGGCAGACCGCGCACCAGCGCGAGCGGCATTTCCTGCTGCTGGGGTATCGGTCCGAAAACGCCTTGCGGCGCATCCGCCGGGGCGGCCTCGGAAGGCTCGGAATGCATACGGCACTCGCGTGACGACAGCCGCGCGCCGCGGCCTGGCTCAGCGTGTCCTGAGAACATTCGGGGTGGAGCAGACCGCCTGACGGCGCTGATTCGGTGCTGCGTGCGGTTCCGATGCAACTGAATCCGCGCGCCGGCTGCCGAAAAGACCATTCGAGGCAACGGCGTTGATACTGACGCGGACGGCATCTCGCCGGCCGCAGCCCCACCCGACGGGGCAAGCCTAAGGCCCCGCCGCACGCCTGTCCAGCGCGGATGCTCGCCCGACGCGATGGACGCGGCGCGTCAGGGGCTGCCGTGGGCGGGCGAATGGAGTGGTCCATGACGATGCCCTTCGGCCTGTGACGATGTCGTTGAGGCTTGCCGAGCGTATCGTCGGCGATGGCCCGTGATTTGCTTGGCTTGGAATCGAGGCACCGCCAGGCGATTTCCGGATGGTGCCCGCCAAGGCGTTCGATCGGGAGCACATCATGTCCGTACACGGGCTGCGTCATGCAAGAAAACCGCTGGAAACCACGGTGCTGATGAACCGCGGCGGCGAGAGCCTGTCCAGCGAGATCGAGGACATTTCCGCCACCGGCGTGCGGCTGCGCCGGCCGCACGGCTGGGATGGCGAGTCCGGCCAGCTGTGGGTGCTCGACATGCTGTTCGAGGCCGGGCTGCACATCAATGTCGAGGCCACCGTGGCCCGCATCACCCACGGGCACGTGTGCTTCGCCTACGCGCGCATCCCCGAGGACAAGCAGGTGCCGCTGTGGAACCTGCTCGGCGGCCACGCCGATCGCCTCGAGCCCTGGGACGACATGGCGCTCAGTGCCTGACCCGCACGCGCCGGCCGGATCGCGAAGGGACGGCTGTAGCAGGCGCCGCTATGCACTGAGGTCGATGGCCATCGCCATGGGCCGGGTTGGAAGCCAGCGCGGCGCGGCCAGGCCCGCGAACCGCTGCTAGCGCACCGCAGACTCGCGCAATTCGCGGCGCAGGATCTTGCCGACGTTGCTCTTCGGCAGGCTGTCGCGAAACTCGATCGACTTCGGCCGCTTGTAGCCGGTGAGGTTTTCCTCGCAGTGCCGGCGCAGCTCGGCCTCGGTCAGTCCGGGGTTCTTGCGCACCACGAACAGCTTGACCGCCTCGCCGGACTTTTCGTCGGGCACGCCGACGGCCGCCACTTCGAGCACGCCGGGGTGCAGCGCCACCACGTCCTCGATCTCGTTCGGGTACACGTTGAAGCCCGACACCAGGATCATGTCCTTCTTGCGGTCGACGATGTAGAAATAGCCGCGCTCGTCCATCCGCGCGATGTCGCCGGTATGCAGCCAGCCGTCGCGGTCCATGACCTTGGCGGTCTCGTCGGGCCGGTTCCAGTAGCCCTTCATCACCTGCGGGCCCTTGACGCACAGCTCGCCGATCTGGCCGGCGGGCAGCAGTTGCCCGGAATCGTCCTGGATGCAGACCGTGGTCGAGGGTACCGGCAGTCCGATCGAACCGTTGTATTCCTTGAGGTCGAGCGGATTGATGCACACCGCCGGCGAGGTCTCCGTTAGCCCGTACGCTTCCGCCAGCGTGCATCCGGTGACCTGCTTCCACTTCTCCGCCACCGCGCGCTGCACCGACATGCCGCCGCCCAGGGTCGTGCGCAGCCGCGAAAAATCCAGCTGGGCGAAGCCCGGCGTGTGGATCAGGCCGTTGAACAGCGTGTTGACTCCGGTGATCGCGGTGAAGCGCGTCTTGCCCAGTTCCTTGACGAAGCCGGGCATGTCGCGCGGGTTGGTGATCAGCACGTTGAGACCGCCCGACTTCATGAAGGTGAAGCAGTTGGCCGTCAACGCGAAGATGTGATACAGCGGCAGGGCGGTGATGATCACCTCTTCGCCCGGGCGGATGGCGCCGCCCATCCACAGCGAAGCCTGCAGCATGTTGGCGACCATGTTGCGGTGGGTGAGCATGGCGCCCTTGGCGACGCCGGTGGTGCCGCCGGTGTACTGCAGGAAGGCGACGTCATCGAGGCCCATCGCCAGCCGCGGCGTGGACTGGCGCCAGCCGCGCGCCAGCGCGTCGCCGAAACGCACCGCGCCCTCGATGCGGTACGCCGGCACCATCTTCTTGACGTGCCTGACGACCGCGTTCATCAGCGCGCCCTTGATCGCGCCGAGCATGTCGCCGAGGCCGGTGGTGATGACGTGCCTGACCGGCGTCTCGGGCAGAACCTCCTGGAGCACCGAGGCGAAGTTGTCCAGCACCACGATGGCGGCGGCTCCGGAGTCGCCCAGCTGATGCTTGAGTTCGCGCGCGGTGTACATCGGATTGGTATTGACCACGGTCAGCCCGGCGCGCAGGGCGCCGAACAGCGCGATCGGGTACTGCAGCACGTTGGGCAGCATGATCGCGATGCGATCGCCCTTGGCCAGTTTCAGCTCGCCGCCCAGGTAACCGGCGAATTGCCGGCTCAGTCGATCCACCTCGGCATAGCTCAGCGTGTGGCCGAAGTTGGCGAATGCCGGGCGGTCGCGGAAACGTTCGAAGGCCTCGTCGAGCACCGCGTTGATGGAGGAGTAGGCGCCGAGATCGATCTCCTTCGGCACGCCGGCAGGGTAGTGCTCCAGCCACGGACGCTCGTTGCTCATCGACGCTTGTCCTTCCCTCGAGTGTGGGGCGCGGCTGCGGTCCCGCGCACGGCGCGTTCGATTGGAGCATAGCGCTTCGTCGCGCAGCAAGGCGCGCTGCGGTGCGCCGCCGTCCCCGCGGCCTCCGGGCATGACCTATGGCCTAGGCGCGGAACCCCGGCGGCGCGCCCCGCTCTAAGTGCTTCCAGCGCCCGGCGTGGCGTTGTCCTTTGATCTGCCCCGGAGGGTTCCGTGAAACGCACGCTGCTTGCTCTGTCGATCACCACGCTGCTCGTCACCGCGTCTCCGCGGCTGCATGCCGAGGACGCCGCTGCCGGCAAGGCGGCGACGCAGAAGGAAACCACCGCGGCGCCGGTGCCGAAGGAAACCTCGGTCGTGACGCACGGCAGCGTCACCATCAACGGCCAGGACATCCGCTACACCGCCACCGCCGGCACCCTGCTGATCCGCAACGACAAGGGCGAGCCGGTGGCGAGCATGTTCTATGTCGCCTACACGCGCGACGGCGACAAGGACATGGCCAAGCGGCCGGTCACTTTTCTGTACAACGGCGGCCCTGGCTCGTCGTCGATCTGGCTGCACATGGGCGCGTTCGGCCCGATGCGCGTGGTGGTCGGCGACGGCGCCTCGACCCCGCCGCCGCCCTACGATCTGGTGGCCAACCACCACAGCATCCTCGACAAGACCGATCTGGTCTTCATCGATGCGATCGGTACCGGCTACAGCACCATCGTCGGCACCGGCAAGGACAAGGACTTCTGGGGCGTGGACGAGGACGTGCGTTCGTTCGCCGATTTCATCCAGCGCTACATCACCGTCGACAACCGCTGGAACTCGCCCAAGTTTCTCTACGGCGAAAGCTACGGCACCACGCGCTCGGCGGCGCTGGCCGAATACCTGCAGGAGCACGGCATCGCCGTCAACGGCGTCGTGCTGCAGTCCTCGATCCTCAATTACGGCCTGCTGATGCCGGGCCAGGACACCAAGTACGAACTGTACCTGCCGACCTACGCGGCGATCGCCTGGTACCACAACAAGCTGCCCAGCAAGCCCGCCGATCTGGCGACCTTCCTGGACCAGGTGCGCCACTTCGCCGACACCGACTACGCGCGCGCGCTGGCGCAGGGCGAGAACCTGCCGGCCGCCGAGGCGGATGCCATCGCGCAGAAGCTGCACGAGTACACGGGTCTGCCGGTGGAATACATCGAGCGCGCCAACCTGCGCATCGAGGCCAGCAACTTCCGCAAGGAGCTGATGCTGCCCGAACGCGAAAGCATCGGCCGCTATGACGGTCGTTATGCCGGTTACAACATCAACTCGATCTCGGCCACGCCGGATTTCGATCCCTCCGATGCCTTCATCACCCCGGCCTATACCGCTGCATTCAACTGGTACGTCACCAACGTGCTCAAGTACAAGTACG
>JAJYMF010000254.1 GCA_021787175.1 Pseudomonadota bacterium
TCTCGGCGACGTTCACGTCCCACAGGTCGGGCAGCTCGGCCAGCATGGCGACGATGTCCCTGGCTTCGGCCAGCTCGACGCCGCCGGGCCCGAGCAGCTCCTCGGTGGCGAAGCGCAGCGCTACCGCGCAGGCGTCGCCGACGGCGTCCTTGGTGTCCTGCAGGACTTCGCGCAGCAAGCGCACGCGATTCTCCAGCGAGCCGCCGTAGGCGTCACAGCGCTGGTTGCGCCGGCGCTGGAGGAAGTGCATCGGCAGCGACAGGTCATGTGCGGCGTAGACGTAGATGATGTCCATGCCCGCGCGCCTGCCGCGGATCGCCGCGTCGCGGTGCCAGCGCCGGTAATCGCGGATGTCCTTCAGCGTCATCGCCCGCGCCTGCGACGGATAGCCGTATTTGGACGGCTGGTGCGAGGGCGCCAGCAGCACCTCGCGCGAATACAGGTTGGACGCGGTCGGGCCGTTGTGCGACAGCTCCAGCGCCGCGAGCGCGCCGTGGGCATGCACCTTGTCGCACATCAGCGCCAGCGCCGGAATGTCGCGGTCGTCCCACAGCCGCGCCTCGACGTACGGGGTGAGGTCGCTGCTCGGATGGATCTCGCATTCCTCGGTCGAGACGACCGCCCAGCCGCCCTCGGCCTTGATCTCGCGCATCGCGGCATGCGCGAGCGGCATCGCGTGGCCCATGCCGTTGCAATGCGGAACCTGGAAAAAGCGGTTCTTCGCCGTGACCGGACCGATCGGCACCGGCGTGAACAGGATGTCGTAGCGCGGATCTCTCATCGTGCTCGGTCCTGCAGGGGGAGGCTTGCGGCAAGGGCGCATTAACGCACAGCCGGCAGCGTCGCCGGCCCCAACCCGAAGCCGTGTGGGCCGGTACGGCCCGGCGCCTGCGGCGGCGGCCCGGGACGGCGATCGCTCGTGCGATCCGCCGCCGCGCGTTTTTTTCGTCGCCCTACTACCGGATACGTGAAATCAACGTTAGATTGCTGCAGAAGCTGTAAGCGATCGCTGCAGAACCTGTAAGGAGCCGTTGCCCCTCATGCCCCAGCCGCCTTGCCCGGCTCCACCTGCTGCGTGCCCGCGGAGACGCGCAGCATGAGCGACGCTACCCCGACCGGCACGCTGGAACAGGCGCTGGCCCACGCCACGCGCCTGCTGGATCGCGACCCGCTGCTGGCCGGCGAACAGGCCACCGAGATACTCAAGGTGGCTGCCGGGCACCCCGACGCCCTGCGACTGCTGGCGGCGGCCAAGGCTGCGCTGGGCGACCTGCAGGGGGCGATCGGCATCCTCGAGCCGCTCGCGCGGGCGCAGCCGAACTGGGCCGCCGCCCATCTCGACCTGGGGCTGGCCCTGGGACGCAGCGGGCGCGGCCAGGACGCCATCGCTCCGCTGCGCCGGGCGGTCGCCCTGAAGCCCGACCTGCCCCAGGCCTGGCGCGCGCTCGGCGATCACCTGCTGGCCGCCGGCGAGGACGCCGCCGCGGATGCCGCCTACGCCAACCACGTGCGCCATTCCACCCGCGACCCGCACCTGCTCGCCGCCGCCGCGGCCCTGGCGGAAAACCGCATACCCGAGGCCGAGACCCTGCTGCGCGAACACCTCAAGCGGGCGCCGACCGACGTCGCCGCGATCCGCATGTTCGCCGAGGTCGCCGCGCGCCTGGGTCGTTACGAGGACGCCTGCCGGCTGCTGGCGCGCTGCCTCGAACTGGCGCCGAGCTTCCAGGCCGCGCGCCAGAACTACGCCCTGGTGCTTCACCGCAACAACCAGCCGGAGCGGGCGCTGGCCGAGGTCGAGCGCCTGCTGGCGGCGGAGCCCGATCATCCCGGCTACCGCAATCTCAAGGCGGTGGTGCTGTGCCGGACCGGCGACTACGAAACCGCCATCCGGATCTATGCCGATCTGCTGCAGCAGTACCCCCGCAATCCCAAGGTGTGGATGAGCTACGGCCACGCGCTCAAGACCGCCGGTCACGGCGACCGCGCCATCGCCGCCTATCGTCGCAGTCTGGAGGACGAACCGTCCTTCGGCGAGGTCTGGTGGAGTCTGGCCAACCTCAAGACCTTCGGTTTCAGCGCCGACGACCTCGCCGTCATGCGCCAGCAACTGGCACGCGACGATCTGGGCGAGGACGATCGCCTGCACCTCGAGTTCGCGGTCGGCAAGGCGCTGGAAGACGAAGCCGAATACGAGTCCTCGTTCCGGCACTACGCGCAAGGCAATGCGATCCGCCGTGCGCAACTGCACTACAGCGCCGACGACACCAGCCGGCGGGTGCGCCACATCCGCGAACGCTATACGCGTGATTTCTTCGCCGCGCGCGCCGGCGCCGGCAGTCCGGCGCGCGATCCGGTCTTCATCGTCGGCCTGCCGCGTGCCGGCTCCACCCTGATCGAGCAGATCCTGTCCAGCCACAGCCAGGTCGAGGGCACGATGGAGCTGCCCGAGATCATCTCGATCACGCGCATGCTGCGCGAACAGGGCGATCCCGACAGCGCGATGCCCTACCACGAGGCGCTGGCCGCACTCGATGCCGAAGCCCTGCGCGAGCTCGGCGAGCACTACCTCGCCCACACCCGCATCCTGCGCAAGACCGCGGCGCCGTTGTTCATCGACAAGATGCCGAACAACTTCATGCACGTCGGCCTGATCCACCTGATCCTGCCGAACGCGAAAATCATCGACGCGCGCCGGCATCCGCTGGCCTGCTGCTTCTCCGGATTCAAGCAGCACTTCGCGCGCGGCCAGAGCTTCAGCTACAGCCTCGAGGATCTCGGCCGCTACTACCGCGACTACGTGGTGCTGATGGCGCATTTCGACGCGGTGCTGCCCGGGCGCATCCATCGTGTCATCTACGAGCGCATGGTCGAAGACACCGAAGCCGAGGTGCGGAGCCTGCTCGATTACTGCGGCCTGCCGTTCGAGGAGTCCTGCCTGCGGTTCTTCGAGAACGCGCGTCCGGTACGCACGGCAAGTTCGGAACAGGTGCGCAGACCGATCTACCGGGAAGGGGTGGATCACTGGCGGCACTACGCGCCATGGCTGGCGCCACTGGAAACGGCATTGGGGCCGATCGCGGAGCGATACCCCGAGGTGCCGCAGCAGGATGCGATTCGCGAGTGAAGACTGACCAACATGACCCGAGGGGATAGCTCATGCGCAGCAGAAGGCCAGAACAAGCCACCAAGATGCAGTACGCGAAATTGACCCGATTGCCGCTCGCCGTGGCGATCTGCCTCGCCATGACGGCGCCCGCCTACGCGCAGGAAGCGGAGCAGGCGGCGGCGCCCGTCAAGACGCCGGCCGCGAAGGAAAAGGTCGTGACGCTGGGCGCAGTGACCGTGACGGCGCAGAAGCGCCGGGAAAATCTGCAGAAGGTTCCGATCAGCATTCAGGTGCTGGACACGCAGAAGCTCGAGCAGCTGCACGTCAGCAGCTTCAACGACTACGCCCAATACCTGCCCAGCGTCTCCTACCAGACCTTCGGCCCCGGCTTCACCGAGATCTACATGCGCGGCGTGGCCAGCGGCGGCGACGGCAACCATTCCGGGCCGCAGCCGAGCGTTGGCGTCTATCTCGACGAGGAACCGGTCACCACGATCCAGGGACCTCTCGACATCCACATGTACGACATCGCGCGCGTCGAGGCGCTGGCCGGCCCGCAGGGCACTCTCTACGGCGCCAGCGCGGAAGCCGGCGCCCTGCGCATCATCACCAACAAGCCCGATCCCAGCGGGTTCGCCGCCAACTACAGCGTCGGCGTCGACACCGTCCAGAGCGGCGGCGTGGGCCATGTCGCCGAGGGCATGGTCAATATACCGATCAACAAGGGCGCGGCGATCCGGCTGGTCGGCTGGAAGGAACACGACGCCGGCTACATCGACAACGTGGCCGGCACGCGCACGTTCCCGAGCTGGGGTGGCTCGGTCAGCAATGCCCCGGCCTGCACGCCGTCGAGCCTGCTGGTGTGCACGCACACGGCCGGGAACAACTACAACACCGTCGACACCGAGGGCGGGCGCGCGGAACTGAAGGTCGACCTCAACGACAACTGGTCGGTCCTGGCGTCGCTCATGGCGCAGAAGACGATCGCCAACGGCAACTCCGCCACCGATCCGTCGGTGGGCGACCTGTCCATCATGCACTTCTATCCCGAGCGCACCTCGGATCGCTGGTGGCAGGCGGCGCTGACGGTCCAGGGAAAGATCGGCAATTTCGATCTGACCTACGCGTATGCCCACCTCGGCCGGCACCAGGACGAGCTCTACGACTACAGCGATTATTCGTTCTGGTACGACACCCTGTACGGCTACGGCGCCTATATCTACGACAACAGCGGCGCGCTGATCAATCCGTCCCAGCACATCCAGGGTCGCGACGGCTACGCCATGAACAGCCACGAACTGCGCATCGCATCGCCGCGCGAGGATCGTCTGCGCCTGGTCGGCGGCCTGTTCTGGCAGAAGCAGGTGCACGACATCCAGCAGCGCTACATGATCGACGGACTGGCCGACAAGCTGTCGATCCCCGGCTGGCCCAGCACCCTCTGGCTGACCGAGCAGACCCGGGTCGACAAGGAGGAGGCCGTGTTCGGCGAGCTTTCCTACGACTTGATCCCGGACACGCTCACCGGCACCGTCGGCGGGCGCTTTTTCCGCTCCGACAACAGCCTGGGCGGCTTTTTCGGCTTCAGCGACGGCTTCTTTCCGACGTCCAACTACGGTGTCGCCGGCTGTATCTCGCCCACGCCCTACAACGGTGCGCCCTGCCTGGACTTCAACAAGGACGTCCGGGAAACCGGCTCGCTGGGCAAGATCAATCTGACCTGGAATGTCTCGCCGACCAAACTGCTCTACATCACCCGCTCCGAGGGTTACCGCCCCGGCGGCATCAACCGCCGCGCCACCCTGCCGCCCTACAAGTCGGATTACCTTACCAACCTGGAAGCGGGCTGGAAGACGACCTGGTTCAACAACCGGCTGTCGTTCAACGGAGCCGTCTTCCGGCAGGACTGGAAGAATTTCCAGTTCAGCATCCTCGGAGCCAATGGCCTGACCGAGATCAAGAACGCCAACCAGGCGCGCATCTACGGTCTTGAAACGGAACTGAACTGGGCGGCGACCTACAACCTGCAGCTCAGCGCCGGCATGGCCTTGTACGACGCCAAGCTGACCGCGAATTATTGCGGCTTCACCGACCCCAGCGGCACGCCGATCACGGTCTGCCCGGCAGGCACGATCAATCCGCTCACGGGCACCACCGTGTCCGGACCGGAAGCGCCCAGTGGCACCCGCCTGCCGGTGACGCCCCGGTTCAAGGGCAACCTCATCGCCCGCTACACCTTCGACGTCGGCGAAAAGGAAGCCTTTTTCCAGGTCGCGGCCGTGCATGTCGGCGAACGCAGTTCGGATTTACGCCTGCTGCAGAATGGCCTGATCGGCAATCTCGCCGCCTACAACACGGTGAACCTCTCGGCCGGCATCAGCAATGACAGCTGGTCGGTGGACATGTACGTGAACAACGTGTTCAACAACCGCGCGCAGTTGTTCAAGTACGCCGAGTGCGCGGCCACGGTCTGCGCGGCCCACAACGTGGTGCCGGCCTATCCGAACGGACAGGTCTACACGGTCACCAACCAGCCGCTTACCGTGGGCATCCGCTTCACGCAGAAATTCGA
>JAJYMF010000392.1 GCA_021787175.1 Pseudomonadota bacterium
CGGGTGACAGGGGCCAGTCCTGTCACCGTTCAATGTTCGCTACCGAACCGAATGCACCCCTGCGCCGGGGTAACGTATAAACGAGATCGACTGCCGTGGTCGATCAGGGAGCGCAGCAGCTGCGGTCAACGCCCCGGTTGATGTGCGCGCGGCGGCCATGGTGAGCGTGCGTCATTACCCGTGTCGACCTCAGTACGCGAGTCGGACATAAAACATAAGGACAACGTCATGAACCTGCATCTGAGTATGGGCCCGTTGGTTTCGTTGATCGCCGGCATTCTCATCCTGGTCATGCCGCGGTTGCTCAATTATATCGTCGCCATTTACTTGATCGTCATCGGACTGATCGGTCTGTTTGGCACGGGTGCTTTTCATCTGTAACCGCCCTGGGCGGATGGGATTTATCGCACTCCGGGTTCGCTGGCGCAGCGGGCGCAGCGCATCGTGAAGCCTGGACCGTCATTCGAGGAGAATTGAAATGCTGGGTCTGATACTGCTGGTTGTACTCGTGCTGCTTCTGGTCGGCACGATTCCGAGCTGGCCGCACAGCAGAAGCTGGGGTTACGCGCCCAGCGGCGGCCTGGGCATCGTGCTGATCATCGTGATCGTGCTCTTGCTGATGGGCCGGATCTAAAGCGCTTGATCGGACCTGGAAAGCGGCTGGCGCTTCGCTGCAGCCCCGCCCGTTCGCCACCGTCACCCGCGATGGGATTTCGGCAATGACCAGCACGGCGGCGGCGCCACTGGCGGCGTTGCGCACCAAACAGGGACGGGCCGCGCCAATCGCGCCGCCTGACTTGGCCGCCCCCGCGGTGGTCATCCCGACATCGCATGACATCGGTCCCGCGAGGGAAGAACCGTCGTGCGGTGAATGGCCGGGTGCCGTGGCGCTGCGGGTCCGGCGTGGCATGGACAGCTGCTCGAACATGTTGATGGCACTGGCGTTGCGGCTGCGACCAGGCCCGCCGGGACCAGCGTCACGGGCGCCGCCGGGGCCGCCACCGACGGCAGCGCGTCTGGCCGAGCCCGGCAAGGTCGCACGCGCAGTCGATCCGCAGAGCCCGGCCGCTCCGCTGGAGGAGGCGACTCGCCTGGCCCGACGGTTGGCGCTGGAATTGCTGGAAGTGCGTCGCGAGCTGCGGCAGACGCGCCAGCAACTCCGCGAGAGCCACGTCCACGAGGAGCATGCCCTGCATCGTGCTTTCCACGACACCCTGACCGGACTTCCGAATCGCGTCTCGTTCGAGGAGCATTCCAGGCGCACATTGGCGCTGCACGAACCGCAGGCGCGCGAGTTCGGCCTGATGTACATTGATCTCGACGGATTCAAGTCGATCAACGACGACTACGGCCACGCCGTCGGTGACGAACTGCTGAAGGTGATCGGTGCAAGGCTGACCGCGGCCGTGCGTGCGCAGGATTCGATCAGTCGTCATGGCGGCGACGAGTTCCTGGGCCTGCTGCTTGACGTTCAAAACGAGCAGCAGGCCACGTCGATCGCCCGCAAACTCATTGACGCCGTGTCCGCACCCTGCCAGCTTGGCCCGCGCGTACTCTGCGTGCGGCCGAGCATCGGCATCGCGCTCTACCCCAGGGACGGGATCACCGTCGAGGCGCTGCTCGAGAGCGCCGACCGAGCCATGTTCTGGGCCAAGAAACATCGTCTGGGCCACGCCCTTTTCAGGCATGTGCCGGCCCGGCAAGGGTCCTGCGACGAGGCAGGCCAAGCACTTGCGGAGCCGTCCGAGCTCGAGTCGCCGTCGCTGCCGGGAGCAGCCGAGGGATAGTGGCTTTTGAAGACCAGCAACCCGTTCTCCTGGCTCAGGCTCCAGCGGCTGCGTGCCCTCCTTCGTCACCAATCCAAGGTGCGTCGCGACCCCGGCCATGAGCCCGCCCTGCGCGCGGAGCTGTTCAGCGCCGATCAGATGGACCTGCATGGTGCCGCATTGGCAGGCAGGCACAGGGTTTGCAACCAGTCGCGCGCGAATTCGCTGCTGGCGCGCCTGGCGGACAACGCGGCGGTTCTCGAGCGCGCGCGAGCGATGCTCACGCTGGCCCTGCACACCGGCCAGCGCATCACGCCGGCGGCCGAATGGCTGCTCGACAATCACTACCTGATCGACGAGCAGATCCGCACCGCGCAGCGGCATTTGCCCAAGGGCTACAGCCGGGAACTGCCGAGTCTGCTTCAGGGGCCGTCAACCGGCCTGCCGCGGGTCTACGACATCGCGCTGGAGACCATCTCCCACGGCGACGGCCGGGTGGACAACGACAGTCTCGGCCGCTTCGTGGCCTCGTACCAGACGGTTGCAACGCTGGCGCTCGGCGAGCTGTGGGCCATTCCGATCATGCTGCGGCTGGCGCTGATCGAAAACCTGCGCCGTGTGGCCGCGCGTGTCGTTGCCGACTGGAACGACCGCAACCGGGCCGGCCAGTGGGCGGACCGGATGACCGAAATCGCCGAGCGCGACCCCAAGAACGTCGTGCTCGCACTGGCCGACATGGCACGGTCGAATCCGCCGGTATCCAGCTCCTTCGTCGCCGAACTGACGCGGCGGCTGCAGGGGCAGGGCCCGGCGCTGGCGCTGCCGCTGACCTGGATCGAGCAATCGCTTGCCGAATCGGGGCTGGGCATCGAACGTCTGGTGCAGATGGAAGCGCAGCAACAGGCGGCCGACCAGGTGTCCATCGGCAACAGCATCGGCAGCCTGCGGATGCTGTCGGCGATCGACTGGCGCGAGTTCGTGGAGCGCACGAGCCAGGTCGAGCAGGTGTTGCGCGAGGACCCGGCCGGCATCTATGCCGGGATGGATTTCGTCACGCGCGACCACTACCGTCACGCGGTGGAGGCGCTGGCCCGGCTCGGCGCCCGCTCCGAGACCGAAGTCGCGCGCGCGGCCGTGGAGCTGGCGCGTGCAGGCGAGTCGCCGGGCTCCGAGGATGCCGTCGCGGCGCATGTCGGCTTTTATCTGGTGGACCGCGGGCGGCCGACGCTGGAGCGGCGCATCGCCGTGCGGCATCCGCTTGCGCAGGTCGTGCCAAGGCTGATGGAGCGCGCACCGCTGGGAACCTATCTGGGCCTGGTCGCGCTGCTGACGGCGCTGCTCGCGCGGCCCTTGCTGCTGGGCATCGAACACAACGGACTGCATGACTGGGTCGCCGTGCTGATCGCCATTCCCGTCGTGCTGGTGATCAGCCAGCTGGCGATCGGCCTGGTGAACTGGCTCGCGACCGTCCTGGTGACGCCGCGGATGCTGCCGCGCATGGACTATTCCGGCGGCCTGCCGGATGCGGCCCGCACCCTGGTGGTGATTCCGGCGTTGTTCTCCAGTCTGCAGGACGTCGAGGAACTGGTCGAGGCGCTGGAGGTGCGTTTTCTGGCCAATCGCGACCCGCGCCTGCATTTCGGTCTGCTGACCGATTTCGCGGATGCCGGCACCGAAACGCTGGCGACGGACGCGTCGCTGCTGCAACGGGCGCAACAGCGGATCGACGCGCTCAACGCCCGCTATCCCGACGCGCACGGCGACTGCTTCTTTCTCTTTCACCGGCCGCGCCGCTGGAATCCGGTCGAAAAAGCGTGGCTGGGTTACGAGCGCAAGCGCGGCAAGCTGGCCGAGCTCAATGCGCTGCTGCGCGGCACTGGCCGCGAACGGTTCTCGCTGATCGTCGGCCGCACGGACGTGCTGTCCGCGGTGAAGTACGTCATCACCCTCGACACCGACACCCAGTTGCCGCGCGATTCGGCACGCCAGTTCATCGGTGCCATGGCGCACCCGCTCAACCGCGCCGTCTATGACGCCGGCAAGCGCCGCATCAGCGCCGGCCACGCCATCCTGCAACCGCGCGTCGGCATCAGCCTGCCCAGCGCGACGCGTTCGGCCTATGCCCGATGGTTCGGCAGCGACGCCGGCATCGATCCGTACACGCGCGCGGTGTCGGATGTCTACCAGGATCTGTTCGGGGAGGGCTCGTTCATCGGCAAGGGCATCTACGACGTGGATGCCTTCGAGCAGGCCATCGACGGCCGCTTCCCCGAAAACAGCATCCTCAGCCACGACCTGGTGGAGGGCTGCTACGCGCGCTCGGGCCTGATCAGCGACGTGCAGCTGTACGAGGAATACCCGTCGCGCTACAGCGCCGACGTGAATCGCCGGCATCGCTGGATCCGCGGCGACTGGCAGCTGCTGCCGTGGCTGCTGCCGTGGACGCGCACGACGAACAAGGGCCGCGAGCGCAATGCGCTGTCCGCGCTGTCGCGCTGGAAGATTTTCGACAACCTGCGCCGCAGCCTGGTGCCGCCGGCGCTGCTGGCGTTGCTGGTGTCCGGCTGGATGGTGATGGCGTCCGTGGTCGCGTGGACGGTCGCGGTGCTGGCCGTCGTGCTGGTGCCGGCGTTGCTGGCCTCGCAGCGGGAGCTGTTCCAGAGGCCGCGCGACGTGCTGCTCGGTCGCCACCTGCGCGTGGCCGTGCGTTCGAGCGGCCAGCATTTCGCGCGCGCGCTGCTCACGCTGGCATGGCTGCCGCACGAGGCGCTGTACAGCCTGGATGCGATGGCGCGCACGCTGTGGCGCATGGCGGTCAGCCGGCGTCATCTGCTGCAGTGGAATCCGTCGAAGGAAGTCGAGCGCAACGGCAACAACGACCTGATCGGACTGTGCCGGTCGATGGCGGTCGGCCCGCTGCTGGCGGCGTCGTTCGCGCTGGCCCTGCTGCACCTGCGGCCCGAAACGCTGATCGTGGCGGGGCCGTTCCTGCTGTTGTGGCTGGTATCGCCGGCACTGGCCTGGTGGATCAGCAAACCGCCCGTGCCGAGCACCTTCGATCCGACTCCGGACACCTTGCGATTTCTGCGCCGGCTGGCCCGCAGGACCTGGGCGTTTTTCGAGGTCCACGTCGGCCCGCAGGACCACTGGCTGCCGCCCGACAATATCCAGGAGCAGCCGGCGGCCGTGGTCGCGCACCGCACTTCGCCCACCAACATGGGCCTGGCGCTGCTGGCGAACCTGGCGGCCTTCGACCTCGGTTACGTGACCGCAGGACGCCTGCTGGAACGCACCGGCCATGCCTTGCGCACGATGCAGGACATGCAGCGGTATCGCGGCCATTTCTTCAACTGGTACGACACGCTTTCCCTGCAGCCGCTGCCGCCGCGCTACATCTCCGCCGTGGACAGCGGCAACCTCGCCGGGCACTTGCTGACGCTGCGCGCCGGGCTGCTGGCGCTGGCGGACGAGCCGCTGTTCGACAGGCGTCTGCTGGAAGGATTGGACGACACCGTCGATCTGTTGCGGGATGCGGTCCTCGCCGCTGCCGCCGATGCGGGCGCGCTGGCCGATGTCCGCGCCGAACTCGACGCCGCGCTCGCCGCCCCGCCGCAGACCCTGGCCGCGGCGGCGGCCTGCGTGCAGCGGCTCCTCGACGGTACCGGAGCCGCCGCGGCCGCGCTCGCGGTCGACTCGGCGGGCGAGGCCGGATTCTGGCTGCAGGCGCTGCGCGAACAATGCGGCGACGCCTGCGCCTTCCTGCAACGCTTGTCCACCGCGCCCGCCGCCGGAGCGCCGGGCGGGCAGGCCGGCATGCCG
>JAJYMF010000126.1 GCA_021787175.1 Pseudomonadota bacterium
GCACCGCGCGCCGGGCGACGACGGCTGGCCGCTGCCGCTGCCCTACGTGGTCGGCGATCTCGGCGCGGCGATGCGCCAGAACCCGCAGCTGCGGGTGTTCTCGGCCAACGGCTATTTCGATCTGGCCACGCCGTTTCATGCCACCGAATTCGATCTCGACCACATGATGCTGGAGCCGGCGCTGCGCAGTCATCTGACTTTCGGCTACTACCCGTCGGGGCACATGATCTACCTGAATCCGGACGCGCTGAAATCGCTGCAGAAGGACCTCGACACGTTCTACGACAGCACGCTTCGCCACTGATCCCCGGAACAGCCCGAGCGGGCGATCGCACCCCGGGGTGCGATCGCCCTGGTCTGCCGCTCTGCGCCGAAGTTGCGCTCGCGCGGTGCCAAGTGCCTCCCCGTGCCGGCTTGCGGCGCCGGCTCAGGCCGCCTGCTTGCCTGCCAGCTGCCGCAGCACGTAAGGCAGGATGCCGCCGTGACGGTAGAACTCGCGCTCCTTCGGGGTCAGCAGCAGCACCCTGACGGTGAAGCGCTTCTCGCCGGCATCGCCGCGGACGATCACCTCGGCCTCGCGGGCCTCGCCGTCCTTCAGGCCGGTGATGTCGAACTGCTCGCGACCGGTCAGCCCCAGCGACTGCGCGCTGTCGCCGTCCTTGAACGCCAGCGGCAGCACGCCCATGCCGACGAGGTTGGAGCGGTGGATGCGCTCGAAGCTCTCGGCGATCACCGCGCGCACGCCCAGCAGCAGGGTGCCCTTGGCCGCCCAGTCGCGCGAGGAGCCGGTGCCGTACTCCTTGCCGGCGAGCACCACCAGCGGCGTGCCCTCCTGCTTGTACTGCATCGCGGCGTCGTAGATCGCCATCTGCTTGCCGCTGGGCACGTGCAGGGTGTAGCCGCCCTCGACACCGTCGAGCATGCGGTTGCGGATGCGGATGTTGGCGAACGTGCCGCGCACCATCACGTCGTCGTTGCCGCGGCGCGAGCCGTAGGAGTTGAAGTCTTTCGGATCGACGCCCCTGGACATCAGATGACGCCCGGCGGGCGAGTCTTTCTTGATGTTGCCGGCGGGCGAGATGTGATCGGTGGTGATCGAATCGCCGAACAGGCCGAGGCAGCGGGCGCCGTGGATGTCGGCGATCGCGCCGACCTGCATCGTCATGCCCTCGAAGTAGGGCGGGTTCTTGATGTAGGTGGAATCGTCCCAGCGGTAGAGGTCGCCGTCGGCCGAGCGGATCGCGTTCCAGCGCGCGTCGCCCTTGAACACGTCGGCGTAGTTGCGGGTGAACATCTCGGCGGTGACCGCGCCGGCGATGGTGTCGGATATTTCCTGATTGGACGGCCAGACGTCCTTGAGATAGACCGGCTTGCCGTCATGGCCGGTGCCGAGCGGATCGCGGTCGAGATCGATGTCGAGCGTGCCGACCAGCGCGTAGGCCACCACCAGCGGCGGCGAGGCCAGGTAGTTCATCTTGACCTCGGGATGCACGCGGCCCTCGAAGTTGCGGTTGCCTGACAGCACCGATGCGGCCACCAGGTCGCCCTCGGCGATGCCCTTGCTGATCGCCGCCGGCAGCGGGCCGGAGTTGCCGATGCAGGTGGTGCAGCCGTAGCCGACGGTGTAGAAGCCGAGCTTTTCGAGTTCGCCCAGCAGGCCGGTCTTCTTCAGGTAGTCGGTGACCACCAGCGAGCCCGGCGCCAGCGAGGTTTTCACCCAGGGCTTGGGCTTGAGACCGCGCGCGGCGGCCTTCTTCGCCAACAGGCCGGCCCCCAGCATCACCGCGGGATTGGAGGTGTTGGTGCAGGAGGTGATGGCAGCGATCACAACGGCTCCGTCGCGCAGCTCGAAGGTGTGCCCGTCCTTTTCGACACGCACGCTGCCATCGGCCATCGCGTTGGCGGCGTTGCCGACCGCGCTCGCGCCGCCCTCGCCGGCGAAGCGCTCGGCATCGCCGTTGCGCGGCTTGCGGCCGGCGGTCAGCGGCTTGAGGCCGTCGAGGTAGCTCTTGCGCACGTCGCCCAGCAGCACGCGGTCCTGGGGCCGCTTCGGCCCGGCCATCGACGGCCGCACCGTGGTCAGATCCAGCTCCAGCGTCGAGGTGAATTCGGCTTGCGGGGTGTGTTCGTCGTGCCACAGGCCCTGCGCGCGGGCGTAGGCCTCCACCAGCGCGATCTGTCCGGCGCCGCGGCCCGACAGCCGCAGGTAGTTCAGCGCTTCCTGGTCGACCGGGAAAATGCCGCAGGTGGCGCCGTACTCGGGCGCCATGTTGCCGATGGTGGCGCGATCGGCCAGCGCGAGATGCCTGAGGCCGGGGCCGAAGAACTCGACGAACTTTCCGACCACGCCCAGCGTGCGCAGCATCTGGGTGACGGTGAGCACGAGGTCGGTGGCGGTCGCGCCTTCCGGCAGCTTGCCGCTGAGCTTGAAGCCGACCACCTGCGGGATCAGCATCGACGACGCCTGCCCCAGCATCGCGGCCTCCGCCTCGATGCCGCCCACGCCCCAGCCCAGCACGCCGAGGCCGTTGATCATGGTGGTGTGCGAGTCGGTGCCGAACACGGTATCCGGATAGGCCCACGCCGTGCCGCCCTCGACGCTCGTCATCACCACGCGCGCCAGATGCTCCAGGTTGACCTGATGCACGATGCCGGTGCGCGGCGGCACCACCTTGAAATTGTTGAACGCCTTCTGGCCCCAGCGCAGGAAGCTGTAGCGCTCGCCGTTGCGCTGGAACTCGATGTCGACGTTCTGATCCAGTGCCGCCGCGGTGCCGTAGTCGTCCACCTGCACCGAATGGTCGATCACCAGTTCGGCCGGGGCCAGCGGGTTGATCCGCTTCGGATCACCGCCCAGCTTGACCATGGCGTCGCGCATCGCGGCCAGATCGACCACGCACGGCACGCCGGTGAAGTCCTGCAGCACCACGCGCGCGGGCATGAAGGCGATCTCGGTGTCGGGCTCCTTCTTCGCATTCCAGTTCGCGACCGCCTCGATCTCGCGCGCCGTGACGTTGACGCCGTCCTCGTGGCGCAGCAGGTTCTCGAGCAGGATCTTCATCGAATAGGGCAGGCGCTCGAGGTCGAAGCGCCGGCCCAGTTTCGCCAGACTGGCGTAGGCATAGCGCTGGCCGTTGACCTCGAGCTCGTCGCGGGTCGAAAACGAGTCTTTCATTCCAATCTCCTGGCGGCACATCGGGCAGGCGGCGGACGCGTACTGCGGGCGCGGCACGCGGGCGGCGGATCAGCTCGCCATTATCGCGCAAGCCGCCGCCGCGGGCGACGCGTGCGCGACGCGGATTCAGCCGGAGTCGAGCGCGGCGCGCGCCAGCATCCCGCGCGCCAGCATCGCCGCCTGCCGGCGATGCAGCAGCAGCCGCCACGACCGGCCGCCCAGCTGGCGCCACAGCACCGCGGCGCGCACTGCCGCCAGCAGGCAGGCGCGGATGCGCTCGACCTGGGCCGGCTGATTGAGATGCTGCGGACTGCCGGTGACCAGCACCCGCGGCCGCAGCGTGGACAGCGTGCCGGCATACAGCTCGGCGAGCCGGCCGACCACGGTGGCGTGGGCGACGCCGAAATGGTCGGCCTGGCGCTGCGTGGCGCGCAATCCCTCCTGCAACCGGGTCAGCAGATCGGCGCGCGCCATCAGGCGCCGTTCCAGCCGCAGCACCGTCAGTGCCATGCGCGTCAGCGCGGTGTCCGGACGGCCATCGTCCAACTGCGCCACCAGGGTGCGCAGCCCCAGCCGCACGCCGCCGCTGCCGCCGAAGACCGCCGCCGTGCTGTCGGCGTCGATGCGCAGCACGCTGGCCAGGCTGGACTCGAGGGCGCCGGCGTCGCAACTGCCCTCGGTGGCCAGGCTGCGCACCAGGCTGAGTGCCTGGAACACTCCGGCGAGGGCAAGCACGCGTTCTTCATTCATGGGTTCGGTTCCAGACCACCGTAGGCGGCATCGGTCATCTCTATGGTGCCACCGCCGAGGCAGCGGTCGCCGTCGTAAAACACCACCGCCTGGCCAGGCGTCACCGCGCGCTGCGGGGCATCGAAGCGGACTTCCGCCGCCGCCGCCGTGATCTGCACCTCGCAGGCTTGATCGTCCTGGCGGTAGCGCGTCCTGGCGGTGCAGCGAAACGTCGGCGCAGGCGCCGCGCCGGCCACCCAGGTCAGGCCCGAAGCCGTCAGCCGGCGGGCCTGCAGCCAGTGCTCGTCCTGCGCGACGATCAGGGTATGGGTGCCGATATCCTTGCCGACCACGTACCAGGGCCGGTCAGGCGCGCCGCGCACACCGCCCAGGCCCAGACCCTGCCGCTGGCCCAGGGTGTGGTACATGATGCCCGAGTGCTCGCCGAGCGTGCGCCCGTCGGGCGTGCGGATCGGTCCGGGGCGCGCCGGAAGATAGCGTGCGAGAAAACGGCGGAAATCGCGCTCGCCGATGAAACAGATGCCGGTGGAGTCCTTTTTGGCGTGGGTCGGCAATCCGGCCTCGCGCGCCAGCCGGCGCACGTCGGGTTTGTGCAGTTGGCCGAGCGGGAATACCGTCGCCGCCAGCTGCGGCTGGCCCAGCGCATGCAGGAAATAGCTCTGATCCTTGTCCGCATCGACACCCCGCAGCAGCTCGTAGCGGCCGTCCCGTTCGCGCACCCGCGCGTAGTGACCGGTGGCGATCTTGTCGGCGCCCAGCTCGCGCGCGGCATCGAGGAAGCTCTTGAACTTGATTTCGCGATTGCACAGCACGTCCGGGTTGGGCGTGCGGCCGGCGGCGTATTCGGCAAGGAAATGCTCGAATACACCGTCCCAGTACGCGGCGGAAAAATCACGGACGTGGAACGGAATGCCGAGCCGGCCGGCCACCGCCACCGCGTCGCGGCGGTCGTCCTCGGCGCGGCAGTCCGGTGCGCGCTCGTCCTCGCGCCAGTTGTGCATGAACAGGCCTTCGACCGCGTCCCCGCCGCGCGCCAGCAGCAGCGCCGCGACCGAGGAGTCGACGCCCCCCGACAGGCCGACCATCACGCGCACGGGTTCACTCCGCCGCGTCGCGCAGGCGCGCGATGACATCCAGCGGCAGGCGCTGTCCGGCCAGCCACGCGTCCACGCTCTTCAGCACCAGCGACGTACGCAGGCGCGCCGAGGCCGCGGCGATCTCGGCGCGCGTCAGCCACAGCGCACGCGCGATGCCGTCGTCGAGCGGACGCCCGGGGTGATGTCGCAGCGCGCGGGCGGCGAACACGAAGCGCAGCGTGGTGTCTCCGGCGCGCGGGTTGATCCACGGCATCACGCCGACAAAGTGCTCGGGCGCGACCTCCCAGCCGGTCTCTTCGAGGGTCTCGCGCACGGCGGCGTCGACCAGATCCTCGCCGGCTTCCAGATGGCCCGCCGGCTGGTTCAGGCGCAGCTCGCCGTGGACGTCTTCCTCGACCATCAGAAAGCGTTCGCCGTCGGCCACCACCGTGGCGACGGTCACGCGCGGTCGCCAAACGCCATCGGCGGAAAGCGGACTGGTCATCGCGAAGCGGCTCCTTGTCAAAGCGTGATTGTGCCATCACCTCTTCGTCCCGGCCCGCGAC